>CAZDXY010000052.1:0-5472 GCA_964509385.1 uncultured Rikenellaceae bacterium | reverse complement strand
GCTGAGGACCGAAACAGGAAAGAAGTTTGCAAAAAAATTACGCAAAGAAAAAGCAGTTCCTGCAGTTCTTTATGGCGGAAAGGAGAATGTATTATTTTCAGTTCAAGAAAGTGATTTACGTGGATTAATCTACACACCCGATGTTTTCCTTATCAATCTTACCATCGGCAAAAAAAAGCACAAAGCCATTGTAAAAGAAATTCAGTTTCATCCTGTTCATGATAGGGTACTTCATGTTGATCTTCTCGAAATTTTTGATGATAAAAAGATTACCATTGCAATACCCGTTAAACTAGTTGGATCAGCCGAAGGCTCAAAGCAGGGAGGTAAACTTGCCCTCATTACAAGAAAACTTCGTGCGTTTGGATATCCAAATGATTTACCCGGTGTACTTGAGATCGATGTAACTTCAATGGGTCTTGGAAAGAGCAAACTTGTTGAAGAAGTTAAGTTTGATAATTTTGAACTTGTCGATCCTAAATCTACTGTTATTGCCTCGGTTAAACTAACAAGGGCTGCTCGAGGAACACAGGCAACTGAGGAAGAAATCCCAGCAGCTGCACCGGCCGAAGCTGTAGAAAAAGAGAAAGAAGAATAACAAAAATAAATCTTTGTTGGCTTGAAATACTTGATTGCCGGGCTTGGGAACATGGGAAAAGAGTATTCCAATACCCGCCACAATATAGGTTTTACGGTATTGGACGCACTGGCTAAGGCGTCCAATACTATTTTTGGGGCTAAGCGATATGGCGATATAGCTGAGCTTAAGCACAAAGGAAGAACCTATATTTTGCTTAAACCCTCAACCTATATGAACCTTAGCGGGAAAGCGGTATCATATTGGCTTAACAAAGAAAAAATTCCCATTGAGAACCTTTTGGTTGTTGTTGATGATGTAGCCCTTCCCCTAGGTACACTCCGGATTCGACTAAAAGGTAGCGACGGGGGACATAATGGACTTAGAAGTATAATTGAAACCCTTGCCAGCCAAGACTATGCAAGGTTGCGATTTGGAATAGGCAGCGATTTTCCAAAAGGTTATCAAGTAGACTATGTACTTGGAGAGTGGACTCCCGATGAACTTACTACACTGTCCCAACACATTGAAAAAGCAGGAGAAATTATACTAAGCTTTGGGGTCATTGGCATAGAGCAAACCATGAACCTGTACAATAAAAAGTAATCGGATTTCCAATTATGGAAAACTCCCAACAGACAAGGGTTGATAAATGGCTTTGGATGGTTAGAATTTTTAAAACCCGAAGCCTCTCCACCGAAGCCTGCAAGAAGGGAAGAGTATTGCTCAACGGCATTGAGGCAAAAGCCTCAAAAGAGGCAAAGGAAGGTGATACTATTAGCGTGAAAAAAACACCCGTGCAATACTCATTCTTAATTAAGGGTATTCCCAAAAACCGTGTTGGAGCAAAACTTTTACCTGATTACTTGGAAGATACCACACCCAATGAAGAACTGGAAAAACTCAATGCTGGCTTTATGGCATTTCATGGCTACCGTGAACGGGGAACCGGACGTCCTACCAAAAAGGAGCGACGAACGCTTGATGAGATTAGAAACCTCGCATTTGATGACTGTGATGATTAGGTCATAACTTTAAAAACGATAGCTAAATCCAATCCCAAACAGCTCTTTAACCTGAAGTTTTGCAATCATATCATCATCGTATACTATGAGGGTTTGAAAACGAGCTGTTATATAATTCCCCAACTTAAGATTTAGCGAAACCTCCCAGTTTACATCAATATTTTCAGGTTTTTCAACATAGTTTGAAAATAGTTCCAACTTGGATCTTACAGAAAAATTATCTGTAAAAAATTTGTCCTGATAGACTATTCTAACGAATCCACCCATCTCCGACCTGGTGGTTGAACCTTTCTTAACCCCAAAAGCCCCTTGATCTGCAAGTTTTTGATCGCTGACAATGGTTAATCGTCCTGAAATAGGCGAAAGGAAAAAACTCAATTTATCCGACGGACGATAGTCCATCCCTCCTGATATGATGATGTATGCTGGAGCTAGAAAATTTGATATTACCACCGAATCGTTAGGGTAGTTATACCCTGCGGAAAACTGCGTTTTAAAACCCAAAAGTGCACTGTATAACCACTTTTCTGACGCTTTTTTCCCATACTGTGACGAAAAATCTATTTTATCTTCATTTTTTATTACCCTATCCTCTCCTTGCTTTGTAAGACCATAACCAATATCCAGAGTATTGTCCCACTTGATTTTACCTTTGTGAAAATTGGCCGTTAACAATGTGCCCGCCGTTCCAGAAATAGCGTCCTCACCTCCTGCAACCCAGTTGGTTAATGAGATCTGACTAAAAGTAAGAGAAAAATTCCCTCCAAACTTCCATAGTTTAATCTTTGCTGTTGTGTCTACCTCAGGTGTATCTTTCAAAATAGTGGAATGTATTTCTACTATATCATCAAGGCTTTCCTGAGAGAATGTGAATGAATAAAACAAAACAGAAATTAATAGTAATAGAATCCTTTTCATTGCTTTAATAAAATTTGAAATTCATTTTTTTGGTGATGGCAAGTAGTAGCATACGGCTCTTTTACCAAACCATTTATACCTGTTCTGGGATATAGTTCTGTAAAAGTATTCTCTAATTCTCCTTGGAACTATTGATAGTACCAGCCAAGGTATTAGCCAAAGTCCTCCAAGCAATTTTAGGATATTCAGAATGGCTTCTGATCTTACGTAAACTTGTCCAACCCCATTGATAAATATTGCTGAACCATTAATTATACCTTCAATCTTTTGGTAATCTATACATGGATATAATTCAACTTCACTGAAGGGTATGACAAACATTTTCTCCTTACGGCAATAACCATGAACAAATCGAACTAAACCACTACATAGATTACAATATCCATCATAGATTAGGATTGGCTTTTTACAATCAAATGTTTTCTGGTAGCTCATAGCATCCTAACACTTCACCTATGTAAAAACGATGATAATCCTTACTGGGGTAAACCGATTTATCAATATCCCTTTCAATAAACCTATCGGGTTTAATGTCGTCGGAATAAAGCTTTAAACAATCAATCACCAACCTTGCTTCTTGAAAAGCGATGTTCCCGGCAGGAGTTATTACAGGGGTAAGTCCCGTTTCCAAAGGTTTGTCATATTCCCTTCCTGACTTAGATCCGCAGAACGATAGAGCTTCCCGGTATTTATTATGCCCAAAAAAACTTAGGCTAAAAATGCTGTGGCGTTCAGTAAATTCAAAGGTAAACCGCTGAGGTCTGATGTAGATATTAACAATGGGTTTACTCCAGAGAATTCCCAAGCTGCCCCAGGCAGCTGTCATGGTGTTAAAATTATCAGGTAATCCGGCAGTAATAAGCATCCATTCGTTCTTGAACAAATCGAAAACTTTCTCAGAAAAAGTGAATAAGTCAACCTGGGCAATATTCTTTATTCTTTCCATAAAGCAAAATGTTTACAAACTAACAACGCTCTAGCTTTTAAAATGTTTAATGATAAGCTAAGCTATTCTTAATCATTGTCCATTATTCTGGTTCTTGAAAATTGTTATGGCAATAAAAGAATCCATCCAATCTTGGATGATTTTTTTGGGAGGGATAGACTATTGTTTAATAAAACTACTTGTGGTAATCGTAAGTGTACTTATAAAAAACTCTATACCTATATGGGGCAAAGTATGAATCCACTTCAATTAGATTCCCATCTCTATCATATCGAGATTGCTTATGAGAAAATTCGCTTGCGTTATCTTCACTCCATTTTTCCTCAAGCAAATTTCCTTTGGGATCGTAACTATAGGTAGCCTGAGTGAACTTTTTACCATCGGAATTTTCTTGAAGAATTTCTTCCACAAGATCTAGGTTGTTGAACTTGTAATGTAACTTCTTTGTTAAATTTCCCGAAAAGTATTCTGCCATTTCAATCAACCTCGATTTTGAATCGTAAGCAAATGTTGTCTTCTTAAGCTCATTACCCTTAGCGTCAAATCGTATTTCTTCAATTTGATTTCCTTTTGGATCAAATTTTTTGCGAACAATGGTAGATAAGTTATTATCGGGAATGAATATTCTTATCTCATGTGAGTTATCAGTATAGGAATATTCCCACTTCTCTTCAATCTTATTGCCTGTACCGTACTTTACGATTTCCTTTAACTGGTCGTTGGGAAAATAATTGTTGACTATTCTGTAACCAGCACCCCCATCAAATACTATTTCGTGAGTTTTTTGTCCTTTATTGTTGTAGTGGAAGGTTTGCTTATAGGATACTTGCAATTCAGGTTTATCGACCTTTTGATACATAATGTACTCAGTTTTTAGATTCTGGTCGTTGTACTTATAGAGCAACCTGGAGGAAATCTCACCATTGGCTCTGTAATTGATTATCTCGGTAGGGTTTCCTCGCTTATCGTAATTTGTTTCGGATGTTTTATAACCAGTTGGATTTGGTTTTCCCTGAGTATAGCGATGAGTCCATTGAATAACCGTTTTTATTTTACTTTCAGCTATTCGTTGGCGCTCTTTTTCTTCATCTCGAACCTGCCCAAAAACAATGAATGGAATTATTACTAGAAATAAAATGCAACTTGTTCTCATGAAATCTTAAAAAATTACATTTGTTGAAACAAGAAAAAAAATGATAATAAAACTATTCTTCAAACTATTAAGATATATATTCTTCCTAATTTTTATTCTTCTTCATCTTCCTTTTCGGAAGAATTATCAACGGCAATTGAAGCAGCAAGAAGAAAGAAATGACGATGCTTATCGAAAGGCACAAAGTGATAGAATAACTTTCTTCCAGATTTTCTACTTATATCAATTAATCCTAATCCTGCTCCTCCTTTATCATTGAGGCTACCCTCCATCATCTGCTTCATGAAAAGTTTTCTCAACTCAGCTGGTGTTGACTGGTTTAATAGCATTAATCTTTCCTCAAGTGATTTCATTTTTTCATTCCTAACCAAATTACCGGTTACAACATAGAATGAGTCTCGATTATGCCCAACCACAAAAAGCCCATTGCCAATCTGCTTATCCTTTTCATCATAGTCATCGGAGTGCTTTGTTATGTTCTGCAAACACTCAATCATTATGTGAAAAACCCTTTTCCTAATTGATGTAGGAATGTTTTTTTCTGCAATTTTCCTGTTGGCCATAAAGGCAAATGAACGCATAATCTGATGGTTCATTTCTCCTTTATATATAAGGGGAAAACCACTAGACGCCATTTCACTGGACAGGGTTGACTTTATGAAGTAGATTATATTATCCATTAAGGATTGAAATTACAAAAAAAAACAATAGCCAATCAAAAAACATGCAAAAAAAAATCTATTTTTTCAAACAAACCAAAAAGAAATGTATAATCGTTAATTTTTCAAAATTATTATACTAATAATAAATCTCTAAAAGTTTGGCGTTTTTTCTGGGAGCCAATGCCATATTT
>CAZDXY010000051.1:13502-24473 GCA_964509385.1 uncultured Rikenellaceae bacterium | reverse complement strand
TGAAGTGAATGTAACTGTATCGCCAATAAGGTAACGCCAAAGCCCTGAATTGGTGCTGATAACCATTGCGTAATTTTTATTCAATTCAATCTCAGCAATAGTCACCGCTTTTGGATTACTTGAATTAACATCCTCAATAGGAATAAACTCATAAAAAATTCCATAATCGAGCATGAGCAACATGTCGTCACGTGAAGGGTCATCCTGTATTGCAAAAAAGCCTTCACTGGCATTATATGTTTCAAGATAATGCATATCTGGCGATGGAATCAGTTTATGAAATTGCTCCCGGTAGGGTGTAAAACATACTCCACCATGAGAAAAAAGTTCAAGGTTTGGCCATATTTCAAGAAGGTGATTTTTCCCAGTAAAGTCAAGAATGTGCCTTATCATTACGAGGTTCCAGGAAGGAACCCCCGCTAGATTTGTTACATTCTCTTTAAGGGTTTCATTGGTTAATTTTTCCAACTTTTCTTCCCATTCTGGAATAAGTGCCACCTTTTGTCGGGGCGTTCTGATAAAATCAGCCCACCACGGGATATTCTCAATGAGAATAGCCGAAAGATCGCCATAATAGGATGTATTGCTAAAATTATCAACCTGGTGGCTACCACCCAAAGTAAGACCCTTGCCAGAGAAAATTCGAGTATCAGGATAGTTATCGGTATAAATTGCTAACACGTCTTTTCCTCCCCTAAAATGACAATCTTCAAGTGCCTCTTTGCTCACGGGTATAAACTTACTCTTTTCGCTTGTTGTGCCTGAAGATTTGGCAAACCAACGAATATCACCAGGCCAAAGTAAATCTTTTTCACCCTTCCTTAATTGTTCTACATAGGGCTTTATTCCTTCATAATCGTTGATTGGAACCCTACTTTGAAAGTCTTGAATATTATTAAAATCCTCAAAACCATAACTTTTACCAAATTGAGTATGCTTTGCTTTATCGATCATTTTAAAGAGAGTTTCCTCTTGAACCTCAAAGGGAAATCTTCGAAACAGATCGATATAGTGTAGCCTCTTTGTGTTCAGCCAACCAACTATGGAAGAGATTAAGGGCATCGGTTGTAATTTTTTTAAATTATGAAGGAATCTTTTGCTGTTCTTTCAGTGAAAGATTACCTCAATGAAAATAAATCTATAGCACTTTAAGCCGTTCTGCTGCAAGTCTCAGATCATCCTCGCTCTTTCCAAAACAAATTCTTAATTTTTGGTTGTCTACCCTATCGTGGTAAAACAAAGAAAGTGGTAACATGGAAACTCCAACCTCCTCAGCAATCCTTAAGCTAAAATCCACATCACTTTCCTGAGAAATATTTTGGTAACCAATTATCTGGAAATAACCCCCATCAACTGGGTATAGGTCAAAACGTGAATCCTTCATTAAATCCCTAAAAAGATCCCGTCTATAAACAAAATCATTCAGATAAGGGAACCAATTACCCTTGCCCGTTAAATAATCGGCAAGTGCAAGTTGAATGGGAAGATTTGCAGAGTAAACCTGATACCTATGAGCGTGCCGAAATCCCTCCATAAGATTTTCAGGTGCAAGACAATAGCCAATTTTCCATCCTGGAACACATAAAGATTTACCAAGAGATCCAACAATAATTGACCTTTCTGCTAACTTGGGATAACAAGCAACACTAGTATCAGATTCCCCATCAAAATGTAATTCACCAAAAGCTTCGTCGCTCAGAATAAATATTTTTGTTCCATTGACAATTCTCTGCAGATGTTCAAAACTCTCTTTTGACAAAACTTTTCCCGTGGGATTATGGGGTGAATTAATAATAATAAGTTTTGTTTTACTGTTAATCAACTTGGTTAACGCATTCCAATCTATAGAAAAATCATGTGGATTAAGTTGAAAATAGATTGGTCTGGCACCCCTTGCTTCAACCGAAGGGACATAAGTTTCAAAAGCAGGTTCAAAAATGATCACTTCGTCTCCTTCGCCAATAAGCGAAGTTAATGCAGTGAATATCCCCTGAATCGCTCCATTAGTAATTGTAATTTCCGATTCGGGGTTGTAATAATAGCTATACTTGGCATTATAATAATTGGAAATTACTTTTCTCAATTCTAAAACTCCCTCTCCTGGGGCATACTTATTTCTTCCCTCAGAAAGATGCCAAACTAAGGAGTTGAGCAAATCTGGTTGGCATGGGAAGTCACTATGATCGTTAGAAAGATTTACTGCTCCTTTTTCTTGGGCAATTTCGGCCAGTTTGGACACGAAGTTAAAACTAAGGCTTGTTGATGAAACTTTAACCATTTTATTTTTTATTATTGAATATGCAAATATAGAAAAAAGTGCCGTTGCTATTCCAAGTATATGATTTCTGTTAATCAAAGCATATACCATGTTCAACAAAAAAATGTTTTTCGATAATCATAAAACAAATTGGAAAAATTGCCTATTCTTCAAACACCTGCTTTAATATAGGCAAAGAGTGTATTCCCTGAAAAGAATCTGTATGAAAAGAATAATAATCAAGCATATTGTTCAAAAAAAGATTACGCTGCTTACCGTTAAGCTTTAGATTTGAGGCATCACCATAATGTGTTGTTAATGCTTGAGACAATAGTTCACTCTGAAATTTGTTAAGGAATACAGGATGTTCAGGTGCTGATTCTTTAAAAACGCCCCCTTTCAGATCGAAATAGGGAGTTTCTTCAGAATAACTTCCACTTGGGAAAAACCCAAGATATTTTGACAATTGTGCTAGAAATATAATGTGAAAATTTTGAACCCCATCTGTCATGGAATCAAGGGTAAGGATTGAATTTTCGATAAATGAATATAGTTGGGGATTGCTTTCTTCTTCTCGAACGGTTCGATAAATCACTTCTCCAACAAAAAGGGCTATTGCCCTTTTAACGCTATGAAAATGAATGGTTAATAAATTAGGACAAAGCGAAACTTCTTTTAATCTTCCCAAACTCTGATCTTTACTCCCTTTATAAAATACTATATCAACCAGGTTAAGGGGCTGAAAAAAGATTGCCTTTTTACTTTCTTTTCCCTTTCCGTAAGCCCCATTCACAATAATATTAATCCTTCCAAAACTCTGAGAGTATAAATAAGCAATAAGACTTTTTTCGCCAAACCTTGTACTATGCAACGCTATGGCCAATGACTTTTCTATCATTTAACAAAAAGTATCTTGCCAACCGCTGATTGTTCACCTTTGCTGTCGGCACAGAAATATAGATAAACACCTGTAGAAACTCTATTCCCCTGCTTATTTTTACCATCCCATATTGCCTGTCCACCCAAACTTCTGGTTTCATAAACAAGATTACCTGCCACATCAGTAATCTTAACTATTGTCCTGTCAACAAGACCTGTTATAGTTATAACTCCATTATAATCGGGACGGACTGGATTAGGGAAAGCGTAAACATTTCCAAAGGTGTCTTCTGGTTCAGTGGCATCACCCCTATAGGATATCATTCCCATATCAGTTACAATAAAAACCTCACCTGTTTTTGGGTGAATTGCGATGTGCTGAATATTATTTGATGGTAAGGGACTATTTTGCTTGGTAAAGTGCTTGATTTGTCGGGTTCCATCAGACGATTGTAGAAAAACACCAGAGCGTGAAGTTCCAAACCATTTTCTATTTGCACCATCCACTGCAATTGAAGTTACGGATTCTGTTTCAAGTAAAAAAACAGCCAATCCCTGCACTATATCTGGTACCTTAACCCGTTGAACTGAAAAACCTGATGATTCTAATACTTTTTCTGGATTGTAACTAACAACAACTCCTTCACTTGTTCCAACCCAAAGATAACCATCCCTATCGAAAGCAATACTGAAAATATCGTTTGAAAGAGGTGTCCCATCGCTTTCGCTAAGAGTAATTCTACGAGTTTTATGGCTGCTAATTGATTCTGGGGTTTCACCTGGGTCAAGAATAAAAAACCCGCCTCCCGAAGGAATAACAACCCAAAGATGTCCCCATGTAGTTAATACAATATCCGATAATCTCTGTGATCCAATTTGGTTCAGATAAGGGAATCCCTTCCATGTTCCATCGTTTAAACGCATGGAGATTGAGTTATTAACACCCGAATTTGTTGCCCAAAGATTTCCATTTTTATCAAATGTTAAGCCTCCAATTCTACAATAGGCACCGGGAATAATAGTTTCTAGGGTGCTGTTATCAGGATTATACCATTCCGTTTGAGCACCATCCTTATAAACCACAATACCGCTACCCCAGGTTGCAATGTAGTATTCATTTTTTGCTAAAGGGCTTTCGATAATTCGAACAGCATCAAAAAAACTATTATTATTGATTGTTTTCCATTGTTGTTCGGCTAATGTATGAATTGTGAGCGGATACCACATGTTTCCCCATGCGCTATTCCTAGAGCCACCAACTACTAATAGATCTTTTTCAGTTGGCAAAACAAAGTATGCTCTGCTATTTCCTGGAGCATTAGGTACTACAGGAATCCATTGCTGTGAATTTCTGTACATCAATCCGTATGAATTATCTGCAACAACTAAATTACCTTGGCCATCGGTAATGGCATGGTTAGGAGCAAATCCAGAATATCCAGAATAATCACTGTATAGGGTTGGTTGGGATTGAAAATCCTGATATAATGCAATCTCTTGGCGTGAACAGATGACTAAAAAATTATCATCAGCCCAAAGGTTTCTTACCTGTAAATAATTGTTGGTAAGAATATTCCAGCCAAATTCATCATTATAGAAAACAACATCAGGTGATGTGTTTTCTTGAGTTTGAGATATTACCAGTTGATCGTTAAATACGACCAAAGAACCAATTTCCTGATCATGGTTTGGAATACTTGTATCAACAGACCAACTGGCAAAGTGAATAAGAAGAGGGTCATTGTACTGTGCAAAGTAAAGCCCATTAGCTGTAGCAGCATAAATATTCTCTCCTTTTGTGACAATTTGATTTACCCATAATTCTGCTCCATTCTGACCAATAAAATAAGTGTCCAAAATTTCATTTTTCAACAGATTTAAAACTACTATCCCAAAACCTGTTGATATATATGCTTTATCATCTTGATCAAAATAGAAGTGGTTTATCCTCTTTGAACCAGACATGGGGTTTTCCATTATATATGGAATATTGACAACAGCCTGCTCATAGACCATATCGATATTCCCGTTCTCATATCCAACCAAAAGTAAGTTTTTATATGGTGAATAGGCAATGGTACTGATTCCAATATCAGAGAGACCATTTACTCGAGTAATTTTACTAACTGTGCCATCGGTTGGGTTATAGGAAAAAATTCCATAAACTGAGGCAATAAATACCTTATCGCTTCCTGAGGTAACTACTATTGATGGGCGAAAGGAGAAATGATCGCGCCATGAACCAAGAGGCACTTGAGCAAAACAAATATTTATAACGAAACTAAGGGACAGTAATAAAAAAAGCTTTTTCATTGACATTTCATTTTTCTATTCAAGAGAAAAACCGACAACCGTTAAAAATATTATTCTTAGCCTAGCATATTTTCTTTTTAGGTGTTCAAATAATGCAATAAAAAGTCTCAGATTTTTAATTAAGAAGAAAGCAAGAAGTCAGATAATTTTCTTATGGCAATTGCTCTATGACTAATGGAATTCTTTAATTCGAGAGTCATCTCAGCGAAAGTTTGATTAAACCCATTGGGTTGAAAAATGGGATCGTAACCAAACCCTTGAGTTCCTCTAGGAATTTTAATGATCTCTCCTCTAACAATCCCCTCAAAAAGAAACTCTTTCCCTTTTAATATCAGAGAAATAACGGTTCTAAACTGAGCTGTTCTATTCGCCTTATTTTCAAGATTAGCAAGAAGTTTATTCATGTTGTCAATTGAATTATTTTGATTTCCTGCATATCTTGCTGAAAAAACACCTGGTTCTCCCTTTAATGCATCAACCTCTAAACCCGTATCATCAGCAAAACAATCAATCTTGTATTTATTGTAAATGAACCTTGCTTTTTGTGAAGCATTTTCTTCAATTGTCATAAAATCTTCAGGAATATCATCAAAAAAAGAAATATCCTGTAGGGATAGGATACTAAACCTAACCTTTAGAATTTCTTTCACTTCGTTCAGCTTATGCAGGTTATTCGTTGCAAAAACAATTTCCTGAACTGTATTGCTCATAATTTCATTCTACCTTGGATTGATGCTCAACACAGGAATATGAGCTGCAAATCCAATTATGTACTGTTCATGGGGTTCAAGCACAAATGAAGAATCTTCGGGAATTTTTGTTGTCATTATAACAATTAGGTCTGCACGAATATTAACAGCCATTTCCAGAACCTCTAGGGCATAGGGTTTTTTGCCAGGAACTGTATAGACCTCATACTTAGCTCCTTTTTCATCCAAATACCTTATGGCAGATGCCATGTTAAGATCAAGCTTTGCAATAAGTTCAGGATCAGAAACATTGGGTTTAATCAAATGAAAACGTGAAACATAATAATCACTAAAATAGGATATCCATGCATGCTTCTCCTTATTTTCAACGGTAAAGTCAACAGGAAATACTATATCGTCGTATCTTCTATTAATTGGAGGTTCCTGAATTGTGATAAAAGGTACTTTTGAACTAGTGATAACTTTTAATGTTCTTGTCTCTGTAAGAACATCCTTTCCTTTGATACTTTCGGATCCCATAATAACCATACTAGCATCAAGTTCTGACGATACACGAGCAATTTCAGTTATAATATCTCCAACAGCAACTATGAAACCTGGCAAAAGGTTATATTTCTGAAAGGTTTCCTTGGCAAGGTTTTCAAGTTTAGCCTTTGCATTTTCTACTTCCGCTTGCGACTGCACAACATGAAGTAGCGTTACTTTTTCATTTACAACCTGAGCAACATTAACCGCATGCTGAAGTGCATAACCGGAAACCGTTAAAAAATCAGTAGGTACAAGTATTGTTTTCTTTGATTTTTTCATGGATTTGCATATTTTTAAAGCAATCTAATACAATTTATGACCAAATATCGTTCTGTAAACAATAATTAGTAATATATTGGTAGGATATTTCTGTATTTTGATTATCGTTTGCTAAAGCTTCATTCATCAAGGTGAATTATCGTTTTTTCAATGGTCTAAGGTATGAATTTTCTAAATTTTTTCATTATACAAGTTTTATTTTTTTTGCTATCCAGGCCTATTATAGGCATTCCTAATAGTGTTTTATCTAAAGATAACTCTTATCCAGAACCTTTGGTATCGGTTATTGCCACATTGCCTAGCGGCTATATCACAAGTTTTAGAAACGTTACGATCATTGGAAACGGAAAACTTCTTATTTCAGGCGATAATCAATTGTTGATCTACGATGGTATAAATTGGGAGAGGATTTCTGCAATAGAAAGACCAAGCCCTGCAATTGATTCACTGGGTAACGTTTACTTCACAATAAATAACCGTATAGAGCTGTTGGCTCCAAATGGAAAAGGTTCTTTCACTCGTAAAATACTAATCGATTCAACGCTTATTCCATCATATCAAAGGGTTACAAAACTACTTGTTGGACCAAAGCAAGAACTCTACTTCTCTACAAATAATTTACTTTGGAGAATGTCAAATGAGTTAAACCTCATTGACTCTGCTACGAATGCTTTATATCTTTTAGATAATCAAAAAGAAATTTTTTATGCAAAGGATGGTGAAGGCATTTTCAAGTTTAATATAAATAGTTTATCGTCTCAACTAATCCCTGAAACAGAAAAATTTGCTTCAAAAAACCTTCTCCAGATTTTGGAGATAAACAACCAACCTCATGCTGTTATTAGCGATTATCCATGGTTAATTAATTTAAAAACTGGAAGGAATCTCTCAAACGTTGAGCATCATATAAATTCAAGAACTTGCAGAATACTAAAAGCTTATCAAAAGAACGGGGAGATTTATATTCTAACTAATGATAATGGAATACTAATACTAAGCGATGAGTTAGATCTAATATCGCATGTTAGAAATGATGCACACAATAATCTTGAGCAAGCCATAGATATTCTTCCCTTTTCTGAGGGGACTATGCTTGTTCTAACAAAATCCTCAATACTTAGAATTTTCAGACTTGATATTACTGGCTTGTATCCAAAAACAAGGATACTCTCCTCAATGCCAAATAGACTAATATTCCATAACAATCACCTATACTGTGCTACAAGTTCGTCAGTATATGGAACCAACTATATTGCTTTTCGTCCTAATACTTTCTCTTTTAAACAAGTTAATGGAATAAATGGTAGTATTGATAACTTTTACATTTACAAAGGCAATCTGTTCGCAGCCGGAAATGGGGGTATTTATATTATTAATGATTATCTATCTCAAAAAGTATCGACTGATTTTCAATTGGGAGATTTAGAGTTTTTCAATTTTGTTGAACATAAAGGAGAATTATGGTTAATTGCTGCCCTGCAGAATGGTGTTTTTGCGCATTGTATTTCAGATGTTTCTCAAGAATCAATACATATTTCTTTTTTAAATAATTCAAATCATATTGAAAATTTAAGATTAAAAGATGATTTTTTGTTTGCACTCTCTTCCAATGGCAAATGGTATAAAACCAACATTTTTGAAGAATTTCACCATTGGATTGAACTATTTAAGAGCAATGAAGAAAACACAAATTTTCATTTCCCAGTGGGAAATGATCAAAATACTTTTGTTGTTCAAAGTGGGAACCTCTATAGATTTAACCATCTAAACAGCACATTTTTTCAAACAATTGTCTCAGATTCTTTGAGTTACTATTCTCCCATTCTAGAAACCGAATCAACGCTTTTCATTAAACGTTTTTTTAAAGTTTTCCCTGAGGTATATTCAATCTGGCAATATAATTCATCTAAAAATGATCCCATTTACAATCCATTCAGACTAGCAGCAAGCCTTCCTTCGGGTGAATCAATCAATCAAGCATTGCTTTTACCCGATTCAACATTTCTTTTATCAACAACTTCAGGACTCTACTATTTTTCGAATAGCAAAACTCTAAGTAATGCCTTTGAGTCAATCGTTTCGATCTTTAGGGTTAGTTTAGGCTCAGATAAAAATAAATTATATTTAAAAAATGGATATATCGTTGATGATAGTGAGGCATTGATAACAAAAACATCTTCTGTTTATCGTAACCTCCAGTTTACTCTAGCTTCAATAGGTTGTAGTGAATGGGGCTTAATACATGGGAAAGTTCAATATTGCAGTTTTTTACAAGGACATGATTTAGACTGGACTGCTTGGTCAAGCAATCAAACCCGTGATGTTTTCAACCTATCCCATGGCGAATATACTTTACATGTAAAAGCCCGAAATTTTATTGGTGAGGAGTCGGATATTGAGTCAATCTCGTTTGTGGTTTTACCTATGTTTTTCCAAACAAAATTATTCGTTACTGCTTTCATCATACTGGGTTTCGTTGGTCTTTTCATGGTTTATCAATGGAGAAGATATATGCATGCCAAGGAAAGATTCAAACTGGAAAGTTTGATCAACCAGCGTACTGAAGAACTAGTTAAAGAAAAAGAGAAAACAGAGAATCTTCTTGCTCGAGTACTCCCCAAAGATACAGCCGATGAATTGAAAGAGAAGGGCAGAGTAAATACCCAGCGTTTTCAGGTTGTAACTGTTCTCTTTTGTGATATTGAAGGTTTCACAAGGATAACTGACGAAACAAACCCAGAAGCACTTATTGACCAGCTAGATAAATTCTTTCTTTACTTCGACTCGGTAGTTGAAAAGTATCGAATCGAAAAGATTAAAACCATTGGAGATGCCTACATGTGTGCCGGGGGGATTCCTAAAAAGAACCAAACAAATCCCGTTGAAGTCATTTTGGCTGCTTTGGAAATGATGCAATACATGAAACACTTAACAACTAGCAAAAAGAATAAGAGCAGCGTTTGGGATCTTAGGATTGGTATAGATACAGGTCCTGTTATTGCAGGAGTAGTAGGTAGAAACAAACTCTCTTACGATATTTGGGGAAGTACTGTTAATACTGCTAGTCGAATGGAATCGTCTGGAGAATCGGGACAAATTAACATTTCAGGTAATACCTATATGCTTGTAAAAGATTATTTTATCTGTACATTCCGAGGAAAAATGCCTGTGAAGAACAAAGGGGATATTCAAATGTATTTTGTAAATGGCATTAAACCAAGCCTTTCTGAAAACATGAAGGGAATTGTTCCCAATCAGGATTTCTTCATTCAACTTCAAATTATCAGGTTAGGCGATCTAGAGGATTTTATTCTGGATAAATTGGAAAAAGGACTACCAAAAAATCTTTACTATCACAATTTGAAACATACTGTTGACGTTTACACTCAAGTAGAGCTTATTGGCAGATCAGAAAATGTTACAAAAGAGGAACTTTTACTGTTACGAACAGCAGCCCTCTTTCACGATGCCGGCCATCTTATTGATTACGATACTCACGAAGAAATGGCAGTTAAACTTGCAAATGAAATCTTACCTCAGTACCAATACAGCGATAGGCAAATTAACATAATAGCTCAATTAATAATGGCAACCAAACTCCCTCCCAATCCAACCAACCTTCTAGAGGAAATAATGTGCGATGCCGATCTTGATTATCTTGGTCGACCAGATTTTATTCCTGTTTCCAATACTTTGTTCAAAGAACTTCATGAACACGGAAAAATTGGAACAGAAAGGGAGTGGAATGAAATTCAGATAAAGTTTATAAATAGCCATTTTTACTTCACAAAAACAGCTAGAAGACTTAGAAATGTTAATAAACAAAGCCAGCTTGAGAAACTTAAGGCATGGATGGATAGAAACTGATAAGTAAAATTTTTACCGCTAGTTTTGCTTGGTTTATAATAATTATTGTTACATTTAACGGGTATTTTGTTTCAAGTTTTTAATAAAGTCCATATATGGAAACTGCAAAAAAGGTGGTATTAGTACCATGGGATTTCA
>CAZDXY010000051.1:12916-13432 GCA_964509385.1 uncultured Rikenellaceae bacterium | reverse complement strand
GCAGGTAATGAAATCATGCTACTTCATATTATTCCAAAATTTTGGTGGCAAATATTAGGTAAGTCAGAAAGTGATAAACAGTTAGAAGTAGAGGAATTAAAGCGTAAACTTGAAATAATCGCTGAAAAAATTAACAATGAGCAAGGTTTTACACCAATCACTATGGTTCTTGAAGGTAACCCTTCTGCCCTTTTAAGCGAACTAATAACCACTGCAAACATAAACCTTATTGTTGCTGGGAAAACCTATACACACGCTAAAAATATTTATGATTCAAGTTCATTCCTTAGAAAAATAAGTATAAAAAACGCCTCCGTCCCTTTTATCGTAACTGAAGCGCCACCTTTACATACCCATTACATCGAAATTGTTGTTCCTCTCGATTACGACAAAAAGTATAAGGAAACTCTTCATTGGATAATATACCTGTCGAAATACTACAAATGCAACATTAATTTAATTAAACCTTTTGTTACCGATGAGGGTAAGAAAAAGGATATGGCAAATAATATTTAC
>CAZDXY010000051.1:10627-12906 GCA_964509385.1 uncultured Rikenellaceae bacterium | reverse complement strand
GATTATATATGGAATAAAAACAGCAAAACGACAAAATTCATTTAAAGACGAAGTTTTTAAGTTTGCCAACAATATTGATGCTGACCTTATTCTTATTATGGCCGACAAGTATAATAATTACATTCAGAATAAGGATAAATCTTCCTCTCGGGTACCTATTATGTGTATCACACCCCGCCTTAGAAAGTTTCAGGGCTTTTATTAAATAAAGGCTAGTAATGAAAAAACCTTATTCATATAAGTGCCAATAAACTGAAATTGGCACTTTGTTTTATTAAAACAAATCCAACATGAAGCAAACGCTTACATTAAGGCAGAAATTATTGGTTATTATCATTGGGATATCAACTATAATATTTTCACTTGCCATTGGATATATAAGCATTAATGCAAAGAAAGCAGCAATGGGTGATGCAATTGCTGTAACCAATGCTATTGCCGAAAAATACGCATCTGAGATAAAGGCCATGCTAGAAAAAGACCTTGTGGCCATGCAAACTCTTTCCAATTCTGTTCTTGCATATAAGTTTATGCCCGAAAAACAATGGAAAGAGATTTTTGCAAAAATGTATTACGAAATAATAATGAAGAACCCTCAATTTCTTGCCATATGGGATAGCTGGGAGTTGATACATATTGACCCAAAACACACAAATCCTTATGGAAGATATGTTGCAGAGTTCTGGCGTGAAGGGCAACAAATTAAAAGTAATTTTTCGCTTAAAAGTATGACCGGAGACAGCCCTGAATATGCAAGGATTAAACAAAAAGCCATTGACTGCATTGAAAACCCATATTTCTATAGCTATACGGGAAAAGATCATGACCAAGTTTTAATGACAAGCCTTATTTCTCCGATTCTTGAAAATGGAAAATACATTGGTGTTGTAGGAATAGATATTAGCCTCGAACGATATCACCCCATCATATCGCAGATAAAGCCATTTAATAACAGCTATGCTTTTTTGGTTTCTAACGATCTTCAATACACTGCCCATCCAATTATAGAAAAGCATGGACAAAATCTTCTTGAAGATTATGAGGTAATATTAGATCGTTATGGGGCTACTCAGAAAATTATTAATGGTGAAGTTACTTCATTTATTGCCCATGATACTAATGGAATAAAATCATATTTCCAATTTACCCCAATTTATATTGAAAAAACTGGAACCCCTTGGTCGCTTGCCATTATAGTCCCACAATCAACAATTCTGGAAAAAGCAAATCGAAATTTTTTAATATCCATTATAGCTGGTTTATTAGGTCTGATCGTTTTAACATTGGTGATCTTTTTTGCATCACAATATATTATTCAACCCTTATTAACCATTACCAGTACTATTAAGAGAATGGCTCTTGGAAACATTTCTGAAGACATGAAGTTGTCAATTTCTACAAATGATGAAATTGGAGAAATGGCAGCTGCTCTTAATACTACCATCGATGGATTAAGTCAAAAAGTTACATTTGCATCAAACATTGGTAAGGATCATCTTGATCATGATTTCCATGCACTTAGCAAAGAGGATGTCCTTGGTGCTGCGTTACTTGATATGCGGCAAAGCATAAAGAACTCTCGGAATGAAGAGGAAAAACGGATGGCTGAAGACAGTCGTCGTCGATGGGCGAATGAAGGTATTGCAAAATTTGGAGAAATATTACGTCAGAATAATGATGACTTGTATAACCTTTCGAAATCCATAATAAAAGAACTTGTTGAAATGCTGGAAGCAAATCAGAGTGGACTTTTCCTTTTCAATGATGATGACCCTGATGAGCCTCATTTCGAACTTGCTGCAACATATGCTTATAGCAGATTTAAGCATAAGCAAAAAAGAATCCTTTTAGGTGAGGGACTAATTGGTGCCTGTGCACAAGAAAAGAAAACTATATTTCTCACTGAAATCCCGGAAGGTTACATTGAAATAACCTCCGGACTAGGTAATAGTAACCCAAATGCTTTACTTATTGTACCTCTAAATATGGAAGGTAATATCCTGGGTGTAATTGAAATCGCATCTTTCAGAGTTTTTAATGATTATCAAATTGAATTTGTGGAACGTATTGCCCAAACCATTGCTTCTACTTTAACTGCAGTTAAAATTAATATTAAAACAGCAGCTCTTCTTGCCAAAACGCAACAACAGGCCGAAGAGATGCAGGCACAAGAAGAGGAAATGCGACAGAATATGGAAGAACTGCAAGCCACTCAGGAAGAATCATTCAGAAAATCAACTGAAATGCAGGGCTTTATTGATGCATTGAATAATTCCAAC
>CAZDXY010000051.1:0-10617 GCA_964509385.1 uncultured Rikenellaceae bacterium | reverse complement strand
TATAACCTCAATAAATAATGCATACCTTGAATTACTTGGTTTAACCCGTGACGAGGTTGTTGGTACCCACCACTCAGATAAACTTGATTTAGATCCAGAGAAGAGAATGGAATATGAAAAGATGTGGAACGACTTGATGAATGGTATCCCGTGTAAATTGATGAATCGTTTTATTGTCAACGAAAAATCATTTGTTTTTCAGGAAACCTATACTCCCCTCAAAGACGAACAGGGTGTGGTTTATAAAATCCTCAAGATATCGAATAATGTTACCAACTTAGTAACGAAAAAGTAGTGCCATGCCTAATAAAATGGAATGGGACAAACTTCTTTTACCACAGCGTCACAACTCTGATGAAGGTTCATCTCAAATTCACGAAACACGGTCAACCTTTCAAAGAGACTATGACAGGGTAATCTTTTCATCTCCTTTTCGTCGATTGCAAAATAAAACTCAGGTTTTTCCCCTCCCTGGTAGTGTTTTTGTTCACAACCGATTAACCCATAGTCTCGAAGTGGCTAGTGTTGGTCGTAGTCTAGGCAACAGCATAATTGATGTAATCGAAAAAAAAGAACCAAAAATATCATCCCATCTAATTGAACAAATTCCAACAATTATTTCAACAGCTT
This sequence comes from uncultured Rikenellaceae bacterium, assembly GCA_964509385.1. Taxonomy (GTDB): domain Bacteria; phylum Bacteroidota; class Bacteroidia; order Bacteroidales; family Tenuifilaceae; genus MWFE01. Next base: position 9,987 of record CAZDXY010000051.1, on the reverse strand, counting down.
GTCTTTCTCACGATCTTGGCAACCCTCCCTTTGGTCATAGCGGAGAGGAGTCAATTAGGGCATTTTTCATTGATAATCAATCATCAATAAAAAATGGACTCTCATCAAGTGAGTGGTCTGACCTTATCAACTTTGAAGGTAATGCTAATGCTCTCCGACTACTTACCCAAAAAATGGAAGGTAAACGAGATGGAGGATTCCGGCTTAGCTATCCTGTACTTTCATCAATTGTTAAATACCCTTGGGAGTCCACCTTTTCAGAAAAAAAGAAGTTTGGTTTTTTTCAGACAGAAAAAGAATTATATAGTGCTATTGCTGAAAAACTTGGTATTCACCAAATAAAAAGTTCACCTTTGGTTTATTCAAGGCATCCCTTGGTCTATCTGGTTGAAGCAGCCGATGATATTTGCTATCAAATAATGGATATTGAGGATGCCCATAAGCTAGGTATTTTACCCTCTGAACAAGTGCATCAACTTTTTCTTGGCTTTTTTGATCCTCATAAAGACAAGGATACATTATTAAAAATTAAAAAAACTCTACACGATGTAAATGATGCCAATGAGCAGATAGCATTTTTAAGATCACTAACCATTGGAAAGCTAACACGAGAATGCGCTAAAGCCTTTGAACAAAATTACGAAAGCATCATGCAAGGTGTTGCCGTAAAGCCACTGATTAAGCAATTAAACACACAGGGAGAAACGGCTCTTAGTGAAGTTAAAAAAGTTGCATTTGAACAGGTATACAATCATCGTACGGTGGTTGAAATTGAAATTGCTGGTTATCAAGTTATAAACACACTCCTTCGTACAATTGGCTTTGCCATGATTGATTCCAAAAACAAATACTCTCAAAAAGTACTTCAATTAATACCAAAGCAATATCTTCCCTCCACGTCCTCGCCTTACCTAAAGCTTATGACTTTGGTTGATTTTATTTCGGGAATGACTGATGTGTATGCTCTTGAAATGTATCGAATCCTTACGGGGATTTCAATACCCGGAATTAACCGATAAATCTATAGGTATAATCCTGCATGTCTTTGACTTAGCAATATAATTCCTCATGGCATAAACAGCTTCTTTGTGGTTTCCGCAAGGAATAATAGTTTCATACAGTAAATCAAGACTTTGTCCAATAAATTCTGGATTAAAATATCCATAGCCTTCAATCTTTCCATTAATAACTTTTACAAAGGATATTTCATCGAGATTTCTTCCTTCATCGATCAAGAGAAAACTCTTACTCCCCAATCCTAAACTTTGTAATGCTGCATTTGCTCTGATATTATAGCTTCTTGGCGATTCCTCGCCAATGCAGGCCCCTTTACATAGTTCAATTTGATGGTGAAAACATGAGCCTGATGAACTATACAATCCGCAAAGTTTCTGACAAAGAGCATATTCTTCAACGATCCTGTAAAGTATTTCTTTTGCCTGCTCTTTGCTATTAAAAGTAGATAATGGCTGCTCGTCTGTATTCGAAATGTTCTCAACCCAAATATTAACATATCCGTCTTGGTCTGTAAAAGAAAACAATCCAACCTGGCTCGATTTACGTCGCCCTCGTTTATTGAACTTAGGCAGGTTAGTCTTTATGGCATCTGCCTCAGCGATAAGTGCAATTAACTCGCTGCCAGTCAATACGTAGTCAACATCCGAAATCTGAGCAAGCATTTCGCTAGCTTTTTTTGTTGTGGGACGCATCAAATGATCTAAAATTCTTTTTCTGATATTAATACTTTTACCAATGTAAATAATATCACCCTGATTGTTATAAAAATAATATACTCCTATACTCTCGGGAATATTCATTATCCTTTCTGGATTTAGTTTTGGGGCAAATTGAATTAGATTATCAAGTGTATTTAGTCCCTTACCTTCTATTTCAGGATTAACCTCTATCAGCCTTTTAAAAAGGGCAACCGTAGCCAGTGCATCTCCCGCAGCCCTATGTCTTCCATTAATTTCAATTCCTATAACCTGGCAAAGATTTCCCAAACTGTATGAACTGTATCCCGGGAAATTCTTTCGCGAAAGTTTAACTGTACATAGAGTATCTCTTGAATAATTGTAGCCAAGCCTTTTAAATTCGTTTTGAATAAAGCGATAATCGAACTGAGCATTGTGAGCCACAAAAAACACCCCATCGGTTATTTCAACCACTTTACGTGCAATGTCGCAAAAACGTGGAGCATTCGCAACCATCTCATTAGTAATACCCGTAAGTTGGGTGATATAATGAGGGATATAAGTTTCAGGATTTATTAGTGAAACAAACTCATCAATGATGTTTGTCCCATCAAAAAGATAAATGGCAATTTCGGTAATCCGATGGTTCTGGGGATTTCCTCCTGTAGTCTCGATATCAACAATTGCATACATTTATATTTCCTTCATTGGGGTGGAAAGATAAGAAAATTCATATATACATATTCATGATCATACTCTCTTAGGCTAATTTTGAGAGGAAATGTACATTTTTGCTTTAGTTACTATCAAATACACATATTGATTATTGAGGCAATTCTTATTGACTTATTTGCCTTATCGTTTAAATTTATATAAACTAAATCGCAAAGAAACAAATAAAAGAAATTGTTATTAAAATCTGTAAACAAACATATATTTGCAATTGATAATAATTACTGAGCATTTAAATAAGTCTGTAAATTCACCATGAAAAATATTTCAATTCTTATTATTACCCTCTTAAGCATTACAAATTTATTCTCGCAAACCAACACTTTGCTTTTTGAACAATTTGAAAATACAACTTTCCCTCCTTCTGGATGGGAAATAATTGATCACGATGGGGATGGTAAAAATTGGTATCTTCGAACAGATTCCTATACTGGGAACAAATTGGCATGCTCGAGAAGCTATGAAAGCACTGCTCTTACTCCCCATAATTTACTAATAACTACACCCATAGATTTAACTGAATTTTCCGAAACTGATAGGTTAAGGCTTACCTTTAAAATAGCCGCCACTGGCAATAATTACTACCAAGAACATTACAAACTGGTTTTGTCAACTTCTGGAAACGAATTTGAAGATATTGAGTCAGGAGAAATTCTGCTTGAGGAAACCCTAACCCAACTTGAAAGTGGTTGGAACTTTAAAACAAGAATTATTAATCTTGAGGACTATGCAGGAGAAATTTTCTGGCTAGCTTGGGTACATTACAACTGTACAGATCAAGATGGTCTGCTTCTTGATGACATACATGTTTACGAAGGAGATGATCCTGAAGAGCTTCCTTATACATCCTGGATTTTAGGAAGTGCTGATGATTATGAAACAGAAAACCATCAGCCAGGGATTGTTCTTGCAGGGGGTGGTTTAGATAATAATGATGCAATGAGATGGTTTCTTAACCGTGCTAATGGAGGCGATGTTGTTGTGATTAGAGCAAGCGAAAGTGACGGTTATAATAACTATCTTTATAATACTCTTGGCGTTAACGTAAATTCTGTTGAAACGATTCTTATTGATTCACGTGCAGCAGCAGAACATCCTTATGTAGAGACACAGATTCGTAATGCTGAAGCCTTGTTTATAGCAGGAGGAAACCAGTATAATTACTATTTATACTGGAAAGATACTCCGGTGATGGATGCTATTAACTATCTTATCAGTGAAAAGGGCGTTGTGGTTGGAGGAACAAGCGCTGGAATGGCCATTTTAGGAAAAGTTTATTACGCTCCAACTGGTTCAGGAGCCCAGTCGGCTACCGTGCTAAATAATCCATACCATTCAAGTATGAATATAATTGGAAGAGATGATTTTATTAACATTCCTTTGCTTGCAAACACTATTACCGACACTCATTTCGACCAAAGGGAAAGAAGTGGAAGGCTTTTCACATTTATATCTCGTATGGTTACCGACTGGGAAATTGAAGCCAAGGGAATTGCTGCAAATGAATTCACGGCAATATGTATTGATGATGAAGGGAGGGCATATGTTTTTGGGGATCCTGAATATGATGATTATGCATACTTCCTACAAGCACAAAGCTGTGCCCCAGAAACTTGTATAAATGGTCAAAAACTTACGTGGGATTGCAATCATAAAGCAGTAAAGGTTTACAAAGTTAAAGGTAAGGATACCGATCCTGATTATTTTAACTTAAATACATGGGATTATGGAACAGAAGGATTCTGGGAATACTGGTATGCCATTGAGGGTGATCTTTTTAAATCGGATGCTACATCTGTTTCATTGAAAAATATATCAAATATTATGATGTACCCCAACCCTGCTAAGAACAAAGTTTGGATAGATGCAGGAGATCATAAAATCGAAAAAGTTTTACTTGTAAATTCTTTGGGTCAAGTGGTTTCATCATCTTTTCCTGAAAACAAAAATCATTCATTGCTCTCTTTAAATATTTCTAACCTTAACTCTGGTTTGTATATAATGATAATCCAAACCAATAAGGAGGTTTTCTGCGAGCGTATTATTATTTATTAATTTAAAAATCAATAAATTCTTACCAAGAAGAATTCAAAAACATTTTTCTTTTTTAAAACGAAAGTGTTTGATATTAATTAGAAAACATTCTATAATAAATATTTGATAGAATTTATTAACTTCATCCATAGATTTAAACCAAACCCGATTCTAGTTGTTAGTATTTTTATATAATCCATATGTTAAGAATTATTAGCAATGCGACTTGATTATCATATGCATACTTACCTTTCCGATGGACGGGATGGACATGAACAAATGATCGCTTCTGCGTCATTCCTGGGTCTAGAAGAAATAGGTTTTTCCGACCATATAAGTCTTAAACCAGTGAACTGGGCAATGCCCATTGATAGAATAGATCACATGGTTAAGAGAATGCAATCAGTTCAGGCAGAAGAAACACATGGTGTAATTGTAAAGTTTGGTGTGGAAATGGACTATTTCTATGGGATGGAAAGGCAGATCCAAGATTTGATATCAATTTTGCCAGTTGATTATGTAATTGGTTCTGTGCACTTTATTGATGATTGGAACTTTGATACAGATATTTCACAATATGATAGCATTGACATAAACCGTTTCTACAAGCAATACTTTAAACTTGTACAGCAATCTGCAAAATCAAATCTTTTCGATGTAATAGGACATTGCGACTTGGCCAAGAAGTTTGCTTATTTTCCTTCCTTCCCTCTTGATGAACTTTATGACCAAACCGCACAGATTTTCAAAAAAGCAGATGTTGTTGTTGAATTAAACACCAGTGGTCGAATAAAACCTTGTAATGATTTTTACCCATCTGCATCTTTTCTCGAAAGACTTGCCTATTATAAAGTCCCAATAACTTTAGGATCCGATGCTCATATTGAGCAAAATGTTGGTCAATTCTTCGATGATGCCGTATTGGAGTTAAAGGTACTTGGTTACAAAGAGATTGCAAGGTTTACTAAACGGAAAAGGGAAATGGTTAAACTATAGTTTTTATATCGTTTAATTATAACGCAAATCCTTTAATTTTCTTAGTTTTTAAATAAATACTTTTGTAATTTAAAAACCAAAGTTATACAAGAAATAATGAATATTTTAACTTCCTTTATTTTCTTTTTCAGTGTGCTGATTATAGCATTAATTCCTTTCCCTCTGCTATACATTATTTCAAATTTTCTTCGTTTTGTTATTCAAAAAGTTGTTAAATACCGGAGAACAGTGGTTGAGAACAACCTATCGATGTGTTTCCCTGAACTTGATACCAAAACCCATAATAGACTGGTTGGTTTGTCATATCAAAACTTAGCTGACAACATTCTTGAAGGGATAAAAGATTTCAGTATGACACGTAAACAAGTGTTAAAAAGGCATAAATTATTAAATCCCGAACTATTGGAACCTTACTTAAAAATTGGGAAAAGCATTATTGGAGTAACCGGACATTATGCTAATTGGGAATGGGGAAGCCTTTCAGCAAGCCTGCAGATAAAAACAAATGTGGTAGCATTCTACAAAAAACTGAATAATCCAATAATCGATGGATTCGTTAGATGGAGTAGAGCAAAATTTGGAACAATTTTGGCCTCCATTCGACGGACAGCAGAAACTTTTGAAGCGAATGCAAACATTACAACAATATATCTCATGGCGGCTGATCAAAGAATACTTAAAAAAAATCTTGAAAAATCATATTGGGTAAACTTTCTGGGGAAAAAAACGCCATTTCTTCATGGACCTGAAAAATATAGTAGGTTGTATAATCTTCCCGTTTTTTATATTGATATTCAGAGGGTAAAGAGAGGCTTCTACGAAGTGAAGCTGTCCTTGTTATCTGATGAGCCAAGAGAACTTTCCGAGGGTGAAATAACAAGAAAGTATGCCCAAAAGTTAGAGGAAATAATAATTAAAAAACCACAGGATTGGCTCTGGTCTCATAGACGATGGAAATAAAAAATGGATCTAGTTATTGTATAGGGTATCTTGAAGATTTGTTTCAACTTACAACCTATCATCAACAAAAAGTCTTTCATCAAAATAATTCTCATTTTTCACAGGAATCGTTGACAGTTAAATGTTATTTTATTAAAATTGCATAGTTACTTTATTATACCGTAATTATTTTGTAATAAGTTTAATAGTTTCATTGAATATCTTGTGCATATGAAAAAACTCGTTTTTTTTCTGCAAAAATCCTTTCTTGTATTTCTTATTTTGTTGGCATTGGTTGCCTGCGAAAAGAACGAAGAACTAACCTACTTGAAGGGTACAGGAACCGTTACCGACATAGATGGGAACACATACAAAACGGTATTAATTGGTCATCCTTTCCTCGATATGGGAACACAGGAGTGGATGGCCGAAAACCTTAAGGTTACGCGCTTTAAGGATGGAACCCCAATTCAATTGGCCACAAATGCCAGTGAATGGCACGCTGAAGTTCAGAATGCAGATCCTCATTTCGCATGGAGTCACTACAGCCCTGATAATCAAGGAGCAACATATGGAGCATTATACAACTTCTACGCTGCCATCGATTCGAGGGGTCTTTGCCCTGATGGTTGGGGGGTTTCAAGTCGTGGCGACTGGGAAAAACTTTGCATTATTATTGGTGGACATGAAGCAGGCGGTAAACTTAAAAGCACTGATCCAAGTTGGAATCCGCCAAATGTTGATGCAACAAATGAGCTTGAGTTCGCTGCTCTTCCTGCGGGTCTTATTAGCGGAAATGGTGATCAGATCTTCATTGGAGAAATGGCCTGGTTCTGGACTACTTCATCGTTTGATGCTTTAACCACCTGGGCTTTTCACCTGAATTATAATGATGAGATTGTTGGCAACAGCCCTCAAACCAATTGGGAAGGTCGTTCAATTAGATGTGTTAAAGAGCTATAAACTTTCTACAGGAGAATCTATCATGGAAAATTTCAAATCAAGAATATTTATTGTGCTGTCCATTTTCCTTCTATTTGGAATAGAAAATGCAAGCGCACAGTTCGAACAGAAGCTAACTCTTCAAGCTTCTGGTGGTTTTGTTGGTGCTTTCTCGCCTGATCCTTTCACCGATATCTTCGAGATCGGATTTTCGCTTGATGCAGGGACTCAATACAACTTCAGTCGATCAGTAAGTATGGTAGTAATGGCAAAATACGCTACCTACTTCCACTCCCCTGATGAGGAATTCAGTTTGGAATCTGCAAAGTTTAACTTATTAGGGATTAGCCTGTGTCCAAAGTTTAGGTTTTTTACAAGGAGTAAGGTTAACCCTTACGTTTTTGGAGGAGCAAGTATTAACTACATTAATATTTCTTTTAGTCTTGATGGGACCGAAACCAGAAAGAAAACAGAACCAACTAGCATTGGCTTTATTGGCGGACTTGGGTTCGATTTCAGGATTAACGATAACATTGCCGTCTTCTGGCAAGGAGGAGTCAACAGGGTTGATTTTGATGTTGTTTGGATTGATTCGTTTTACCAACAATTGGGGATAAATATTAATATGTTTAAAGCCAAATCGCTATAGTAATAAATTAAAATTTAAGCATACATCTCCTCTATTAAATCTTTATATCGCTCAGCAATAAGTTTTCTCCGAACTTTTAAAGTGTTTGTTAAGCCTTCGTTTTGAATGGTAAAGGGTTCGGCCAACATTCTAAACTTAACAACCCTTTCGTAGGATTGGAAGTCACGAAGATTATGCTCTATTCTCTTTTGCATAAATTCAACTATTCTGTGATGATCAATCAATTGATCATTGCTATACTCTTCAATTCCCTCAATATCCCATACTGCTCTAAATTTTTCAAAAGAAGGTACTATTAAAGCACAAACATATTTGCGATTATCTCCAAAAACCACAACCTGATCAATAAAAGGGTCCTTGGAAAGTGCCAACTCAATTTTTTGGGGGGATATAAATTTCCCAACAGATGTTTTAAAAATGTCATTTATCCTATCTGTCATCACTAAATCACCCTCTGCCGTTTTAAAACCTTTATCACCTGTTTTATACAATCCGCCCATTAAGGCTTTCTCTGTGGCCTGTGGGTTTTTAAAATAACCCTTAAAAATAGTTTTTCCCTTCACAAGAATTTCTTCATCCTCGCTAAAATTTACTTCTACCTCGGGCATAATTGTGCCACAAGAGTCTAAATCATAAGCATCCGATCGGAAACATGATACGGTGGCAGTAGTTTCTGTTGCACCATATCCATAATTAATGAAAATTTCAACCGCATGAAAAAATCTTAGATGAAGATTGTTAATAGCTGCACCAGCACATGGAAAAAATCTTATTTGTCCCCCAAAAATGCTTTTTAATTTTTTAAACACAAGCTTGTTGGCTATCGTTCTTTTGAGTTTTAGCATGAGTGGTATGGATCTGTTCTTACACGTATACTCCGACACGTTGTATCCCACTGATAAAGACCAGTTAAAAATTGCTCGCTTTAATGAAGGCCATTTTTGGAGTTCATTCTGAATTCCATCGAAAGTTTTTTCGAAAAAACGAGGAACCGTACACATAACTGTTGGCTTAACAACCTTGATATCATCTATTACCTCCTTGGTATTCTCGAGGTATACATTAACTGCTCCCTTGTAAAGCATATAGTATGTCCATGATCGTTCAAACACATGACTTAATGGTAAAAAGCAAAAGGAAATATCAGTGTCATAAACGTCTAATCTTCTATCGTGAATGCTGAAACATTGCGTAAAGTTGTCGTGCCCAAGCATTACACCCTTGGGGTCACCGGTTGTACCGGATGTGTAAAGGATGGTCGCTAAATCATCGGGCTTAATAGATTCAATTGATCTCTTCAAATCTTCATCGTATTCAGATGAAGATCCTTGGTTTATAAATGTTTTCCATTCGATACACAGATTATCTACAAGTTCCAAATTCTCTTTAAATACAATAACCTTTTTGAGACTTTCAGTATTTTTCAATGCCCAAATTGCATTTTCTAATTGCTTCTGATTACCCACAAACATCAACTTCATCTGAGTTTGATCCACGATAAATTTTATTTGTTCCTTCGATGATGTAGCATAAAGTGGAACAACAACACCCTGTGCAGCAAGAATTCCAATATCAGCAATAGTCCATTCGGGCATATTATCGCTCATAATGCCAACCATTGTACCTCTACCAAAATCCATAGATAATAAGGCTCGAGCTACCTCTTGAGATTTTGTCCAGAATTCATCCCAAGATATGCTTTTATATATACCTTTTTGCTTACTCTTATAACGAAATACTTCGCGAGTTTTATAGGCAGAAGCCCGTACTTGGACCATTTTTACAATATTTTCCTCCATGGTATAAGCTGTTTTATTAAAAGTAGAAAAACCTAGCAAAACTTAAACCGAATGAACCTTCCCCAATATTTATGAAAATTATAGATCTTTTATAAAAATATTACAATAAACTTATACTGCTAAAATAAAGTAATTTAATATATAAATTCATTAGTGTCTACTAAAAAATAAATTTTGTTCTTTGAAATCCTTGATAATTCAC
>CAZDXY010000050.1:24298-24819 GCA_964509385.1 uncultured Rikenellaceae bacterium | reverse complement strand
TTCCGTATGGTAACTCTACAGTGTACTCGTAAACACCAGTTTCGAATTCGTCAACAGATACTCCTGCAACGGTTAGGTCGGATAGCGAAGCATCCCAGTTAAGGGCGTAAGCTGTCCATACTTTTACAGCGCCGCTCTGTGCGGTTACTGTATAGCTGAATGGTGCCGAAAGGTCAACTTCCACACCACTTTCTGGTAGGATAGTTGCATTTTCAGATACCTCAATGGTTGGAGTAAGCTCTGTACGATCGGTTCCTACAGCAACCTTGATAAGAACTGTTAGATCCTCGTCATCTATCACGGCGGGTTCTACCTCCTCAGCAAGGGTGAAGGAAACGATATCGGCAGCGGTATTGGGTGATTCGTAAATGGTTACCACCCAATCGGTAACTGTAACACCATCGGCAGCGGTTACAGTATAGGTAACTGGAACCTCAAAGTCGGTGAAGTCACCAAACCCTGGTATGGGGTTAATGCTTGCTCCGAAGGAGATGGTAACCGTAGGTGTTTGCTCGGCAATG
>CAZDXY010000050.1:13425-24204 GCA_964509385.1 uncultured Rikenellaceae bacterium | reverse complement strand
CTCATCGGTTCCATCGAAGCCGGTTACGGTGTAAACCACAGGCTCAGTGAAATCCAGTGTTACATCACTCTCTGGGTCAATGGTTGCACCGGGGGATACTCCAATGGTTGGCGTTAATGCAGCAAGATTAGCCTCGAAGTTAACCATAACCAGTATGGTTCCCTCTTCCCAGTCGATCTCGGCGGGGTAAACCTGCTCGGGAATCTCGAAGCTGAGAATTTCAGCGGCCGGGATAAGATCGATTATAACGCTAACATTGCCATGCTCAACGGTAACAGCATCAGCAAATGGAGAATAACCAGCAAACATCACGCTGTAATCGTACTCGCCATTGAGAACTGTAAACGATACCTGACCAAGCTCATCGAGATCGAATGGCTCGCCATCAAACTCAAACTCAGCATCGGCAAGTGGAGCACCTGTGTAGAAATCGGTAATGGTGAAGGTTACGTTGTAGAACTTGTTGAGAACAACGGTTTCGGCAACTGCTGCATCAACAACTGCAAACTCAACAATGGTCTCTTGGTAACCCACAGCCTCAACGGTCCAGCTGTACTCACCTGCAAGAAGGTTGAACAGAATCTCACCATCGGCATTGGTCTCGTAATCCACACCATCCAATGTAACAGTGGTCTCGGCCAATGGATTGTTTTCGGGTGTATCGTCAACAAAGGTTAGGGTTACCGGGAAGGTTTGTACCAGTGCTAGGTTGGTAACAAACAGGTCGTTATCGGCATTGCTCACGGTACTCTCACCGTAGAAGCCCAACTTAACGATACCCGATGCTCCCATTAGTGGAATGGTAACATGTTCTCCAGTATGTGAAATTGCGTTGAAAACATATTCCGAATCATCGTTATCCCACATCCTTAATACGTTGGCATCCGACCAGCTTTGTCCTCCATCCCACGAGATCACCACGGCAAACTTATCGTCATCACCATTCATATCGGGTGGGTTTGTTTGGTTCCATTTTGTCAATGCCAAATCAAAATCGATTAGGAAATCTCCTGCCTCGTCACCAAGGTAAATTGGAGGAGTAATCAGCCAATCCTTTCTTGTTGTACCATATATGTTAATCTTAGCTGAGTTTAGCACAGTACCCACGTTGCCAAATTGATCATGTATCCAAGTTGTGGAAGTTGTAAGTGTTACCACTTCCTGCAGTAGACCATTGCGTCTGATCCAGTGCTCCGGTGGGAAAGGAGTAACGGTGAAATCCTCGGCCATTGGGGCGGTTAATGCCCAACCGGTACCGGTAATGTCAACAACGGTTTCTACCTCCTCGGAGTCAACAATGGTAATGGTTGCATTGAACTCACCTAATGCCTCGGGGGCAAATGTAATGGTTAGCGTGGCAGTTTGACTTGTATTGAGCTCAATGGCAGCAGCCACTGGAGTAAGTGTAAACTCCTCATCGCCTTCCAGAACGATATCCTCGGGCTCAATGGTTAGCAACCCAGTTCCCACGTTCTTGAGGGTAAAGGTCTTGTTTAGTGTATTATACACCGGAACATTACCAAACTCCATGGGGTCGGGGGTTACGGTTAGGATTGGAGGAGCCACTGGAAGCACAATGGTTGGAACAGCTAGATCTGCACCATCCACCTCAAAATCACCTTCCACAGCGTAGTATCCTTCCTTGTAGGCGGTAAATTCGAATAATCCATCGGTAAGACCAACTGTTGCTTCGCCCGATGCATTTGTGGTTAATGAGCCGCTAAGCTCAACAAGTCCATCGTAACCTTCTCCCATGCCATCGTAGGTAATGGTTGCACCATTAATGGCAGCTGCTAGCTCATCGTTAACGGTAAAGGTAACATTGTATAAGCCAATGAGAGCCTGCTCTACTTCAACATCTTCGCCATCAACAAGCAATATCCCATTATAGGTTAGGTAGCCAGTTGCAGCAATTGAGAAAGCAAATTCACCATTGGGTAAAACCATGGAGGCTTCGCCAAACTCATCGGTGAGCACTGAACCTATACCCGTAACTGTGATGTTGGCATTCTCAATGGGATCGGTGCCATCGGTAATGGTGAAATCAGCATTGTAGAAGGTGCCAAGCATTACATTATCGAAAATTACGTAGTAATCGCCTGTTATCCACTGGCCATCCAGCCTTGCAATAACATATTCAGCATCAGCATAGGCTGACATGTCAACCTCAACCAAAGCGAAGTCTGTTGATGCTACATGGTTGTCTGCATTAATTACAAGAACATTCTCAAAAGTTTCACCAAAATCGGTTGACACTTTAAATGTTAATGTAAAGCTAGAACCTGGTGTTGCTCCACCACCACTGTAGTTAATGACCTTGTACATAAAGCTGAAGTAAAGGTCATCACCAGCTATGGTTATTGGGGTTTGCCAGAAACCAGTTGGTGCAGAACTCCATAAGTTGCGCCTAAAAGCACGGGTACCGTTAACACCTACACCCGCTGTGTTAGTAAAATTACTTGTCCAATTTGCGGGTACTGTGGTTATGGCATCAAAGGTTTCGTAAATGTAATTAGCAACATACTTAACAACCACGTTTATCTGAGCCACAAAATCATTGGGGTTTGCTGGAGTACCATCAACCAGAACTATTTCACCTTCCAAGGCATAGGTGCCAGGGGCTGCAGGATTATATGTTCCTTCATCCCAGATAATATCCAGCATGGTGGTTGTGCCGTTGTTCAGCTCAACTTCAATCTGCTCAGGAAGATCAAGTTCTTCGAATGGAACACCCATTAGAACAGTGATAGGATCGAAACTTTCAACATCAACAATGGTAAGTACATTGGGTACAATGGTGAAAACTGATACGTCATCCGTGTCGAAGGTGATGGTCAATTCCAAATCATCATCCTCTGCACCGGTTAGCATTGTGCTTATGTAGCTGTCGAGGAACGTTAGGGAAGAGGAGTATTCGTCATTAACAGCAATAGTGTAATGGGTATCCTCCACCAGATCCATGGTTCCATCGTTTATGGATACAATACCTGTTGCTGATAACCAGTATACAGTGGTTGAAATGTCATCTGGTAAATCAATTATGTAATCGGCCTCCTCGGGGAAAACAATGGGTACATCCGATCCGTACATGGCAAAGCTGGTGGAATTAGCACCAACAACACCAATTGATCCGAGCGTATTCCAATCGTTGCCAATGCCGAATAATCCAGCAAGGTCTCTTAGCATTGCCTCACCCTCTGTAAGCCTACTCCAGGTGTACCAGTTCCAGCGGGTTGACGCTAATGCTGTTCCTCCTGGATAATTGCCAGCAACGGTAAGCCAGTAATGCCCTGCCTCAAGGATAAGGGGTTCGGCAAAGGTTAACACGGGTGCAGTAACGCTGGTGGCAGCAATAATCTCCTGATGTACAATGTCACCAGGTGCTCCTTCGTCATCAGCATAAATGATAACCAAAAATTGGGTTGGGTCGGCTGTACCACTAGATTTGAAACCAGCAGCATTGATCTGGGTAACACACCATACCCCATCGGGTACAATAAAGTCGTCGGCAGTTTCAACCAAACCGGGGGTTAATCCTCCCAGATTTGTTGATACGATACCGCTTGTACTTCCGGTATAATCGATGTTTTTACCCCACATGAGGTTATCGATAACCGTAACAACCATTGAAACCTCATCGTTGTCGGGGTTCTGATCGCCTGCTAGCTGAGTTTGCAGTGTAACAGTATAGGTACCGGCAGCAGCGGGAACCCAATCGGCAAAGGTCACGGGAGTAACCTCAGCGGGATCAAGGGTAACCTCATCGGTATCGGAATAAACAACCACTTCGTCTCCATCGGTAATGGTTATTTCCACCTCGAAGGTATTGGCAGCCTCACCATTGTTCTTAACAGTTCCCATTACCTCAGCGGCAAAATCGGTACCGGTGTAGGGGTACATACCAATGGATACTGCCATAGCATCATCATCAACTATTATTGTCTCGCTTATGCTAATCTCATCAATCCACCAGTTATGAGCATCGCTTCCTTGATATACAAAAGCAATGTACACAGTATTCCCTGCATATGGAGTAAGATCTATTTCTTTTAGCGTATATGAAGCGAGAGCAGCACCGGATTCGTAAAGTTCTACAAAATCGGCATGACCTGCTTCACTACTTCCTGTAGAAATCAAAACGCCCGAGTAATCATAATATGTTGGTACAAATTGATTCCTTTCATAAAAAGTTAGATTATAATTATTGCCCGCACCAAGTACAATTGCAGGTGTAACAATCCATGAGTTTGGGTTTACCGAAGAAGCTGAATAGGCATGCTGCATTGCTCCTGCAGTGCTATTGTAAGTACCAGTGGTAACCCTGGCCCAGGTTGTTGTACCTGTTCCCAGCTGTGTGCTTACCCAATCGGTTGGGGGGAAAGTGGCATCGTTAAAGCCTTCGGAAAAAATAACACCTTTAGCATTGGATAAGCTTGGGATTTGAATCCCCTTTACATCCTGGTTTACCTCGGTTAGGTGGTTTTCTTCACTTTTATCCTTGCGAATGCGTTCTTGAGCAAAGGATATTCCCGAAAGGATTATTAATGTTAGTAATAATGTTAATGTTTTTCTCATAATTAGTTTGTTTAGGTTAATATTTTAAAAGTAAAGAGAAAAAAATACCGCCTAAGAACCTGGTTCCAAAGGCGAGCGTTATAAAAAATAAAGGGTTATCTCATAGGCACTTGAATTTTTTTTAGGTTAATAAATTAGGTTTATGGTAACGGGTTTTTTATAGAGCAAACGAATGCGAAATATATATTTTTTTTCGATGAAAAGCAAAATTTTTCGGGTATTTTGGGTTAAATCGTCCAATGATAAGCGTAACGAATTGAACCACAAACGAACAAAAAAACAGGATGAGTTGAAAGTACAAAAGTCGGAAAGTCTGAAAGTCTGAAAGTCGGGAAGTCGGAAAGTCGGAAAGTCGGAAAGTCGGGAAGTCGGGAAGTCGAAAGTCTGAAAGTCGAAAGTCGGGAAGTCGGAAGTCGGGAAGTCGAAAGTCGGGAAGTCTCAGAGTCGGAAAGTCGGATAGTCGGAAAGTCGGAAAGTCGGATAGTCGGATAGTCGAAAATCTGAAGACTGTGGACTGTAGACTGTGGACTGAGAACTGAGAGGGTGAGAGGGTAAGAAGGTGAGAGGGAGAGAGGGTGGGAGATGAGAGTGTGAGAGTGTGAGAGTGTGAGAATGTGAGATGAGGGCAAAGGGCAGAGGGCAGAGGGCAAAGGGCGAAGGGCAGAGGGCAGAGGGCAAAGGGCAAAGGGCAAAGGGCAGAGGGCAGAGGGCAGAGGGCAGAGGGCAGAGGGCAGAGGGCAGATTACTCAATCAATCAAATGTCACCCTGAGCCCCGATGCTTCGGGGGTCGAAGGGCAATCATCAAAACCTAAGCGTCATTGCGAAGAATGCTTTTTGTTCTGAAGCAACCGAAGCGAAGCGTAGCTCGGCGTAGCCAACCGAAGCGAAGCGGAGCTCGGCGTAGCCAATCTTTTTTTGGGAAAGACAGATCGCTTCACCCTACGGTCTCGCGATGACGATTCACTTTAGGACTGGGTTCCGAAGTTTCGGGATGGGAACTGAGTCCCGAAGTTTCGGGATGAAGACTGAGAACTGAGAGGGTGGGAGATGAGAGCGAAGGGCAAAGGGCGAAGGGCAGAGGGCAAAGGGCGAAGGGCAGAGGGCAAAGGGCGAAGGGCAGAGGGCAAAGGGCAAAGGGCAAAGGGCGAAGGGCGAAGGGCAAAGGGCCATAGTACTCAATCAGTTAATTGTCACCCTGAGCCCCGATGCTTCGGGGGTCGAAGGGCAATCATCAAAACCTAAGCGTCATTGCGAAGAATGCTTTTTGTTCTGAAGCAACCGAAGCGAAGCGTAGCTCGGCGTAGCCAACCGAAGCGAAGCGGAGCTCGGCGTAGCCAATCTTTTTTTGAGAAAGAACAGATCGCTTCGCCCTACGGTCTCGCGATGACGATTTCCTTGTGGACTGTAGACTGTAGACTATGAACCCAAAGTGTTGAAAAAAAAATCCTATTTTTGCTTTAAATAAAACCTATGAAAGGCATCCTAAACCGGTTGGCCAACAACGAGCAGGCAAACAGCTTAGCCGACAGGCTGAGGAAAAGACGCTTTGCCCTGTTCCGTTCGCTTATCACCGATTTGCCTCGCCCCCTTAAGATTATTGACGTGGGAGGCACGGAGAACTACTGGGAGAAGATGGGGTTCCTCACCGAAAAGGATGTGAGCATAAGCCTCGTTAACCTTTCGGCGAGAAAAGTTAAGCACAAAAACCTGCAAAGCTATGCGGGCGATGCCCGAAACCTAAGACAGTTTGATGACCAATCGTTCCACATAGCATTTTCCAATTCTGTGATTGAGCACGTTGGCAATTTTCACGACCAACAAAGCATGGTAAGGGAAATGCGCAGGGTGGCACCAAGGATCTACCTGCAAACCCCCAATCGCTACTTTCCGTTGGAACCACATTTCCTCTTCCCGTTCTTCCAGTTTTTGCCCCTCAGGGCAAGGGTGTGGCTGCTAATGAATTTTCAGCTGGGCTGGTATCCCCGTTTTACCGATACGCGGGAAGCCATTAAAACCGCAAAAAGTATAAGATTGTTATCGCACAACGAGTTGCGCATACTATTCCCCATGGCACGCATTTACCGCGAAAAGTTCTTGGGATTCACAAAATCGTTTGTGGTTGTGGAGGGTTTTTAGGACAAGCAGATCGCTTCGTCAGCACAGTATGCCTTCTCGCGATGACGAAAAAAAGAAAACCCGTCATTGCGAGAGCAGCGAAGCGGAACGAAGCAATCTCATGAGTGGTAACCGTTGAATAGATCGCTTTGTTATTCGCTTCGCTCATGAAACCGCTTCGCTAAGTTTGCAGAGAACGCTCGCGATGATGGTTCACTTTAGGACTGGGTCCCGAAATTTCGGGATGGGAACTGAGAACTGGGTCCCGAAGTTTCGGGATGAGAAGATGAGAGTGTGAGTCCCGAAGTTTCGGGATGAGACGGTGAGACGGTGAGAGATGAGAGCGAAGAGCGAAGGGCTAAGAGCGAAGGGCGAAGGGCGAAGGGCGAAGGGAAAAGAGCACAGAAGATTGCAGACTGGGAACTTTGAACTGGGAACTGTGAACTGAAGACTGATCTTAGTATGCTGTTTCCTGGCCTTTAAGAATAACCCAGATGGTGAGGAGGATAATCTTGATGTCCATGTTGAACGTCCAACTCTCGATGTAGTTGGCATCGAGTTTTACCCGTTTAATGATATCGTGCGGTTTCTTGATCTCGCCCCTGTACCCGTTTACCTGTGCCAGACCAGTGATTCCGGGCTTAACAGTGTGCCTAAGCATAAATCGTTTAACAATTTTTTGGTACTCCTCGGTATGCTTAAGCATGTGGGGTCGGGGTCCTACGATTGACATTTCGCCTTTGAGCACATTCATAAACTGGGGTAGCTCATCGAGGCTCCACTTACGCAGGAATCGTCCAACGCGAGTAATCCTGCTGTCGTTGAGGGTTGCCTGTAGGGTATCGCACTCATCGTTTTTCTGCATGGAGCGGAACTTGTAACAGGTAAAAACCTTCCCGTCGATACAGGTGCGTTTCTGGTTGAAAAAAATGCCTTGCCTGTAAATAATAAGGTCAATGATATAGATTATCAGCGAAAGCCATGAAAGGAATCCGATAATAATAATAAGGGAAAGGGCGATATCGAAGGATCTTTTTAAGAGGCGGTTATACCAGTAGCTGAGTGGACCCGGGTGAATCTGAAGTACAGGCACCATTCCGTAGTTAACCAGTTCGGCACTTTTGTAGGCAAAGTTGTCCAGATCTGGGAGTATCCTGATCTTAATGGGGTAATCGGCAAGCAGGTTGGTAACATTTGCCAGCACACTACGTGGAATGGTATCCCAGGAGATGTAAACCTGATTGATATCGTTGTCCTCGATAAAACTTTTCAGATCGTCCCAAGTGCCCACAATTTGCTGCTTTTCATTCTTCTCCTTATCGATAAAACCGAGGAAGCGATAGCCATGCCAGGGGTTGGTGAGGAAATACTTCGACAACTCCTTGGCCTTTTGTCCATACCCCAAGATAATGACGTTCCTGTAATTGTAACCAAACTTTCGGTAGAAGTAGAAGGCATAGTAGAGCACAAATTTCCATAAGATCAACACCGCAAAAAAGATTGCGAACAGGTACTTGAGGTGATGACGGGGGTAGAACTGGAGAGGAACTGCCTGAAAGTACATCAGGAAAAAGAAAAAGAAGAAAACAATGATCTTGACATAGGTGAAGAAGATCGACCTCTTTCGGGTATTTCGGTCAACATTATTTGCCCCAAAAACGAAGAAAAGAATAAACCAGCATGCATTCAGGTAAAGGTAAAAAAGCACGTGTTTATCAGTAAGATGCTGTGCGTAAGGGTGCAAGACAATGAACCCAACAACAAACAGAAGGTTAAGGACAAAAAAATCCCCAATAAGAGATATGATTGGTATATACTTGGAGTACTTCACCGGTTAAATCGTACAGGTTGCTGCAAAGGTATCTTAATTTTTATTAATCGCTAATCCTGATATTTAAGTTTTAGTAATGCTTTAAAACACTCAAAGTATGAATTTATTATATTATCCCATCGATATTTTTCCTCGATTCGCTTAAGATTCCCTTGAATGAAAACATCCCTTTTCTCCAGAAAAAGTCTCCTTTTAATGGTATCAGTTACTTCGTTTTCACCCGAAAAGTAAAGAGCGTTTTCCTTTAAAACCGATAGGTTAAAAGGATTAAGATGTGCACAAATGAATGCCGAGGCTGCCATGGCTTCGAGAAGCGAAGGGTTTGTGCCCCCCGCAGAATGACCATGAAAGTAACAGGCACAATGGAAGCGTAGCTGGTTAAGCAGCATTTCGTCGTAGATAGAACCAATAAACCTAATCCTTAGGTCGGAGTATCGTTTCTTTAGGTATTTACCATGACCATTCTGAGTATTTCCAATAATAATTAACGGGTAATCCGTTGCTGAATTAATAACCCCTTTAATAATCTCCTCAACATGGTTGTCGGGTTGCATTCTTGCTATTAGCAAGAAGTACCGGAAGGGTTCAAGTTTCAGATTTTTAAGTGTTTCGGATCTTTTTTCGGTAAATATTTTGGCACCATAGGGGATATACTCCGCATCCACAGCAAAGGCATCTCTCAGGTACTCCTGTATGGCTTCCGAATCGGCAATCAGCAAATCGGAGCTCTTTACGGCGAGCCTTTCGGCATGCTTTAAAAAGTGCTTTATTGGGGTGCTGTACTTGCTACGCTTCCACTCCAACCCATCCATATTGGTTACAATAAGCGATTTTGAGGGCATTAGCCAATGCCAAATGGTGCTGGACGTGTATCCCAGCTGCAGTATGATATCGAAGTTGCGCTTACGGCTATCGAGAATGCAATTTAAATCGTAAATAAACTGACCACTTGCACCAATGGCATACTCGGGATCGAAACAGTGGATGATGTTTACCCCATTCCATTTTTCCCCTTTATGGGGATGATCATGCGAATTATATACCCATACCTCAACGCCGAATTCGGCAAGCCCCTGCGAAAGGTATTGAGCAAACTGCTCAAAACCACCATATTGGTTTGGTATTCCTCGCGTTCCCAGAATGGCTATCTTCATTGTAAGGCTATGTTTATTAGAGCAAACTGCGATTGGGTTTGGGTGTTGATCAGCAAAAATAGTACAAAAAATGCCAAAAAAAATAGCAAAAACATTTTGATTTGATATATCAGAGGTTGTCGCAAATGAAATAGAAAAGGGATACAAGCGATGTATCCATAATAATGAATCCAAGGCAACCTTTTTAAAGCAAAATTCTTATTTTTGAACCACTAAATGCATCCAATTTTTAGTGTTCAATAGTTTTTTTGATAAATCAATTCAAGTAATCAACACCCTATAACCATGAGCAGACAGCAAAGAAAACGCGAAACACAGAAACAGCAGAATATTAAATCAACACGAAATTATCCCTTTTACATATTCACAATCTTTATTGTGCTGTTACTTCCTGTGATATACTATCAGGCCACTCTGGATCTTACCACGATGCCCAGAGTGTTTACCCTTAGCTTATTCCTTTTGGTTTTTCCATTCCTTTTCTTTTTCTCAAAATGGTATAAACCAGAAATGCTAAGCGTTTTAAAGCATAGGATTTTTCTGATTTTTGGACTTTGGGTTGTAATTTCAGTAATAACTCTAGCACTTTCATCCAATCCCATCGAAGGTCTATACGATATTTTTAAAGTCTTATTTACTATTACCATAGCATTGTTTGGTGCAATGCTCTTCTCAGACAAGGAGGATTGGCTGGATAACCTTGTAAAGATTGTTGTCTTCTCGGCAATAGTTTGCTCGATCGTTGGATTTGTGCAGTACTACCTTTGGGTGTTCAAAGCTACAGAGCCATTACTGCCCGATGGCAGAAGAATAATTTATCGGGTGGTTGGTGTTATGGCACACAAAAACCTGTATTCCCTTTCGCTTTTCATGATGATTCCCTTTGTAGTTTATGGGGTGGCTACATTTAAGAGACACTGGAGAATTATATCCATAGTAGCGTTAACCTTTCTGTTGATTTTAATCTTAATGCTTCAAGCCCGTGCAACCTGGGTTGGTACAATGGTGGCTTCCGCGATAATCGTTCTGGTGCTAATTGTTTTTAGCCGAAAATTTAACATTTCAAACCGATGGCGATTGGCTTTAATTGCCGCAGCCATAAT
>CAZDXY010000050.1:0-13415 GCA_964509385.1 uncultured Rikenellaceae bacterium | reverse complement strand
GTTCATCGAGTCAATATTTGGAAAACAACAGTGGAGATGATTCAGGATCGCCCGGTGTTTGGTTTTGGACCTAGCAACTGGAAGTTACATGTTGGTTACTATTTCAAAGGGCGATTCTTTCTAGAGGATCAGATTAACTGGCAGCGACCTCACAACGATTTTTTATGGGTTTTTGCCGAAAAAGGGATTTTTGGCTTTTTGCTCTACCTGGCCATATTTGGACTGGCATTTTTCTACCTATTTAGGGTGATCGCAGCAGATACTAAGCCAACAAACAGATTAATGGCTCTTCTTTTTGTCTTTGGTCTGGTTGGTTACCTGGTTGCATCGGCATTCGACTTTCCCTACGAAAGGATATTCCATCAGGCGTTCTTAGGGTTAATTTTTGCCTGTTCGGTTGCGCTTTACCACAGCGTTCATCCATCGTCTGTCTTAAAATTGGGGAAATATTCTTTACTTATTCCCATTGTCATTGTTTTTGCCTTAGGAACATTTTATGGTTATCACGGTGTAAGGCAGGAGGTAAATTTAAAGAAAGCCAGAACTGAGTTAAGAATAATAAATCAGGGGATTCTTCCGCGTATTGAGTCGTTGCCTGCCAATCAGCAGAAGAATGCCGCTGCAATGCTCCAGAATAAGTGGAGAGAAGTGCTCAAGTATTCCAGAGATGCTAAGTTTAGCCTAAAAAATTTGGATCCACAAGCTAACCCAATTGACTATTACATAGGATTGGCATACCTCAATCTAAAGGATTATCAGAATGGACTGAAATACTGTTTAGCTGCACATAACCAGCATCCTGGAAGCATTAAAGCGTTAAACAGTTTGGGGGCAATTCACTATCATCTTAAACGATATGATGAGGCAGAGCAGTATCTGCTTAAATCTATGGCAATTTTCCCTTCGCACGATGCCTTACTGAACCTTTCTGCCACATACTTTATGCAAGAGGAGTATGAAAAGGCTTACGAGTTGCTTTCCAATGCTCCAAAGGATATCATGTCACCCAGGCTTGAGGATAATCTGAGGGCAGTGACTGTGATGATGAAAGAAAAAGCGAAAAAAGCCGAAGCGATTGGCACTAGTTCAGGAGAATGAAATCGTTAATCCGAAAGAATCTCAAAAGTACTTAGAGTGTGAGAGGACTGAGAAGATGAGAGGGTGAGAACTGAGAGGGTGAGAAGGTGAGAGATGAGGGCAAAGGGCAGAGGGCAGAGGGCAGAGGGCAGAGGGCAAAGGGCAAAGGGCAGACTACTCAATCAATTGTCACCCTGAGCTTGTCGAAGGGCAATCATTAAAACCTATGCGTCATTGCGAAGAACGCTTTTTGTTCTGAAGCAACCGAAGCGAAGCGTAGCTCGGTGTAGCCAATCTTTTTTTGGGAAAGAACAGATCGCTTCGTCTCGTCAAAAAAGATGACGAGACTCGCGATGACGATTCCCTTGAGGACTGTAGACTGTAGACTGTGGACTGCCGACTGAGAACTACCGACTGAACCCAATAATCCTTGTTTATTTACTCAATTTGCAATTTACCAGGTAAACCTATGGTCAGTGGTAATTGTTGGATTTGGTTTTCGGGGATCAAATTTACTGTCAACAAGCTTTAATCCAGCAGCAAAGTTGCTAATGGAAAACGCACGCTCATAAGCATGAGCCATAGTGCCATCAAGCTGACCCGCTTCGAATTCAAAAATTGTATCGGGTAAATTAAGTTCAAGAAGGGGTAAAAGTGCTTCTTTTCTCGAGTAGAACATGGAGCCAGCCACAAAAAACATATTTTCCAACTCATGTGTATCTACCCCAAGTTGACGGCAAAGATATCCTATGCCCTTAGCGTTGGCACCGTAGTATAGGTTCATGGGAACAATATGGCCAGCAGGCCCAAGGATTCCAATATTGGGATTACTGTTATAATAGCTAACAATTCGTTCCATTGCTTTTCCGGGTAGTAACGAATCAAAAATTTCCTTTCGCCATATGCTTCCGGTCATACGGTGGTCCGATTTCTTGGTGTGCAGCTTAAGGATTAGATTAAAACCTTGGTCTATGGCAATTCGAGAAGTTTTAAGGAAGGGCAAAACATCGCGTCCTCTGTTCTCCGTAACTAAAAATTCAGAGTTTATGGGATAATTCTTAAGAATTTCGCTGATTTCATGCACTTTTTCTTGAGGACTAGTTACAAAAAGTTTGCACGATATTTTTGAATGCGGAGAAAGATATTCAAGCATTTCTTTCAGAATTTCACCGTAAAAAGCATGCACTATAATAGCAATAGATTCAATGGGATTTTTGTTTACTTCTACAGGGGCAACCGGACTTTTTAAAAGTTTTTTATGTTCCACTAGTTTCGGCCAGTGCTCAGGGTAGTCAATGCCATTGTCGTTGTAAGTAATGCCTGAAAGCAACTTTGCTTCCTGCCAGCATCGATACATTTTTGTACTGCTGAAAAGAAACCCAAGTCTTGTGAAGACGAAGTCTTTAATATGCTTACGCCTTTCCCTCTTGATTGGCAAATGCCACCAAATATGCGTTGCTAAATGGGTGGCAAAGCCTTTTACCCAAATTAAGGGATTTCTTGACTTTTCTGTCATTTTGTAGTTTATGGGAATCCAATTTCACTACAAAAATAGAAATTGAAACAGAATAAGCATTTTTTTATGGATTTATATTATTGTTGATTCATAATGAGAAGGGAAATTAAGTTTAAATACGAATGATACGTAATAAAAAGTGTTAAAGAATTTGCCCTTTTCAATTTCATATTGTAACTTCGTTGCGATAATTATGAGTTTTTATTAACGATAATGATAAATTTAATTATAATCTGATACTTTAACCCATAAAATCTACATTTATGATAAGCGATCTGAATTCAATATTTTCAAACACGGCAAAGGGTATGAAGCGCTCGGCCATTCGCGAGCTGCTGAAGTTAACCCAGAGGAGCGATATTATCTCCTTTGCCGGGGGGCTTCCATCACCCGAAAGTTTCCCCATTGAGCAGCTAAAACAGATATCATGCGAGGTGTTGGATACCGAAGGCGCACAGGCCTTACAGTACGGTGCCACCGAAGGTGATAATCGTTTAAGAGAAATCCTGGTTGATCTTTACCGAAAGGATGGATTGAACATTAATATCAACAATTTGATCATTACCACAGCATCGCAGCAAGCCCTGGATTTACTTCCAAAAATCTTTATCAACCCGGGCGATAAGATAATCTGTGGCTTACCCTCTTACCTGGGAGGGCTCTCGGCTTTTAGCACCTATGGTGCTAAATTGGTGGGTATTAAGCTTGATGAGATGGGAATGCGATCCGATCTGCTGGAGAAGGAGCTGGCACAGATGAAGGCCAACGGCGAAAAGCCAAAGTTTATCTACGTAATCCCCGACTTTCAGAATCCGGCTGGAATAACCATGCCAGAATCGCGAAGGCTCGAAATCATAGAGTTAGCTCGTAAGTATGATGTTCTAATAGTTGAAGATAGTCCATACCGTGTACTCCGTTTCAACGGTGAGCCTCAGCGTACTATCTGTCAACTCGAGGGTACTGGTCAGGTTATCCTGTTAGGAACTATGTCCAAATTATTTGTACCCGGTTTCCGTATTGGGTGGGTTGTGGCGCATGAAGATATTATTGATAAAATTGTAATGGCTAAGCAATCGACCGACCTATGTACATCGGCCTTTGTGCAGAAAATTACTGCGAAGTACTTCGAGAAGGGGTATTTTGAAGAGAATCTTAAGTTTATTATCGATAGCTATCGTGAAAAAAGGGATGCCATGCTGGCTGCATTCCGAAAGTATATGCCCGAGGGAGTGAAATGGACTGAGCCAGAAGGAGGCCTTTTCCTGTTCCTGACTCTTCCAGAGCATATGAATGCAGAGGATCTTTTCAAAATAGCCATTGAGCGAAAGGTAGCCTTTGTGCTCGGCAATGTATTTCATTGCGATGGCAGCGGTCACAACACCATGCGTTTGAACTTCTCGTTCATGTCGAAGGAGCAAAACGAAGAAGGTGTTAAACGTCTTGCCGATGCCATTAAGCAGTTGATGTAAACCAATTTTATTGGCAGTACGCTGCCAATGCAATTCATGGTAACAATATCACCGCACCCATACCATTGGTTGCGGTTTTTTTCTACCTTTGTCGTGCTATGAAATTATCGGTTATCATTGTAAACTACAACGTAAAGTTCTTCCTGGAACAATGTCTTATATCTGTTCAGGGAGCTATGAGCGTCATTGAGGGAGAGGTGTTTGTGGTCGACAATGCCTCTGCCGATGGATCTTGCCCAATGGTTCGTCAACGCTTTCCTGAGGTTACGCTTATCGAGAACAAGAAGAACTTTGGGTTTTCCTACGCAAATAATCAGGCAATTCGTATGGCAAAGGGTGAGTATATCCTTTTACTTAACCCAGACACAGTGGTTGAGGAGGATACTTTCTCCAAATGCATTGCCTTTATGGATGAGCATACCAATGCAGGTAGCCTCTCAGTGAAAATGATAGATGGGAAGGGGAAATTTCTTCCTGAATCCAAAAGAGCACTGCCAACCCCTATGGTTTCATTCTTCAAAATTTTTGGTCTATCGCGTCTTTTCCCCCACTCAAGGGTGTTTGCACGGTATCACCTTGGCCACCTCGACAAGGATAAAACCAGTGAAATAGAAATACTTCCCGGGGCTTTCATGTTTATTAGGAAGGCAGCTTTGGATAAGGTTGGCTTACTCGACGAGACCTTTTTCATGTATGGCGAGGACATAGATCTCTCGTATCGTATCCTGAAAGGAGGGTACAAGAATTACTACTTCCCCGAAACCACAATCATTCACTACAAAGGGGAAAGCACTAAGAAGGGAAGCGTTAACTATGTAATGGTTTTTTACAGGGCCATGATGATCTTTGCCCGAAAGCATTTTAGCAGAAAAAACGCCTCTCTGTACATTGTCCTCATATACATGGCAATATACTTCAGGGCTTTTCTGAGTATTTGCAAACGTTTTTTTTATGCGGTTTGGTTACCCCTTGCCGATGCGGCAATAATGATCTTGGGGTTTGCAATTATTTTACCTTTTTGGGAGCGTTTCAAATTCCACAGTACAGATGTTTTCCCGGATAAAGTGGTTGTTATTCTTTCAACGGTTTATATTCTGATTTGGATTGTATCCAGTTGGCTGGCAGGATCGTACGATAAACCACGAAAGTTATTTTCTTCGGCCAAAGGCATTGGGTTTGGTACGCTGATTATTCTTGCAGTTTATGCGTTACTCCCGGTTTCCATGCGCTTTTCCAGGGCAATAATACTTCTAACAGCAATTTGGTCTATTATCCTTGTGCAGGCAAGTCATATTTTGTTGGGATTGTATAAAAAAGACCTATATCCTGCACTTCTTAAGAGGAAGCGTATTGCAATTGTTGGGGGACCCAGTGAAGTGCAAAGAGTGCTGGATATTTTGGCACAGGCAGGCATCGACTCCATCTTTTTGGGAGCCATTTCTCCAACTCATGAAATAGTCCATAAAGATCAGGTAGCCTCCATTGATCAGCTCCATGAATTTGCCAGGATAAGCAATGTGGATGAGATTATCTTTTGCTCTGGTGATATCTCCTCTCAGGAGATAATACGAAATATGCTGATGCTTGTACCTGCCGGAATTGACTATAAAATTGCTCCACCCGATAGTCTATCGATCATTGGTAGCAATTCAATAAACACCTCAGGCGACCTTTACACCATAGACTTTAGTGCCATTACCAAACCTTCCAACAAAAGGAGTAAGCGCATGTTTGATGTGGTAATGGCATCTTTCATAATTCTTTTTTCTCCAATCTTAGCTTTACTCTTACGAAGAGTTAAGTTTTTAATAGGGAAATCTTTTGGTGTATTATTCGGAAAATTCACATGGATTGGATATATCGATTCATCAGAAGTGAATATCTCGGGTATGCCACAGCTAAGAAAGGGCGTTTTTCCACCTTATTACAAACTACCTAAGACCGAAAATGATATTTCTGCACTGGAACGCATAAACATTCTTTACGCCAAGAACTATAGTGTTCTTACTGATTTATCGCTCTTCTGGAACAACATCAAAAAACTTTAAAATTCAAAAGATTAACCAGTTATAAAGGTTTTAATCCAACAAATAACCAAGTTTATCTTATCAACTCAACCTCAACCTCAACCTCAACCTCAACCTCAACCTCAACCTCAACCTTAATCAATAAAAGCAATCAACAATGAATAGATTCAATATCTTCCTAGTAATATCCTTACTTGTTGTTATAAGTTGTTCAGAACCTTCTCCACGAGAGTATAAACAGATAAGAGGATTTACACAGGGTAGCACCTTTAATATAATGTATTATGATTCGTTGAACAGGGATTTTTCAGAGTCGATAAACATCATTCTTGAAAAGATAGATAGTTCTATGTCATTGTACAGGGATAATTCGATTATAAATGCTTTCAACAATAGCTCTAATGGCATTGCCATTGACTCACTCCTTGCTGAGGTGGTAATGCACTCGCTTCGATATGCACAGGAAACCAATGGTGCCTTCGACATTACTGTTGGACCTCTGGTGAAGGCATGGGGCTTTCATGCCAAAAAAGGTGAAATGCCCGAAGATAAAACTATTAGAGATTTAATGAAATTCATTGGTTCAGAGATGATCGAATTGAACAATCTTTTCCTTGGGAAAAAACATCCTAAGGTAAAAATTGATGTGAATGCTATTGCACAGGGATTTACCGTCGATCAAATTGCTCAGAATTTCGAAAATGAAGGAATAGGCAATTACCTCATCGAAGTTGGTGGCGAAGTAAGAACTTTAGGTAAAAGTCCTCGAGGTGCCCATTGGCTAGTGGGAGTTGATAAGCCAGACGATAATGCCCTGTCGGGCGATAATTTGCAGGTAATCATTAAGCTATCGGGAGAATCGCTGGTTACTTCCGGAAATTATAGAAAATTCTTCGTCAAGGACGGAGTTAAGTATAGTCACACCATTGATGCTCAAACCGGTTATCCTGTAAGCCATTCGCTGCTTAGCGCAACTGTCCTTGACAGTACTGCCACCAGAGCCGATGCCCTTGCCACTGCCTTTATGGTTATGGGTAAGGAAAGGGTTATTGAGTGGTTGTTAAGCAATCCGGGCATTGAAGCCTACCTGGTATATTCCGATGAAAAGGGTGATTTTCAGGTTTGGATGTCGGAAGGAATGAGAGAAAGAATAGTTGAGTAGTATAATAGGTCGAATGTTTTGATATACGCTAATTCCAATTTTCTTTTATTAGTTGGACTATCAGAAATTATCCCCAATAAAATCTCAAACTAATCTTGAGTTGGTAAGCCACAAGCACCACTACCACAACCACATCCAAAGGAAGAAGAATTTGCATTGGAATCACAATTGCTCACATTCTTCTTTTTAGAAAGAGAAAAAGCAACGAAGAAAAAACCAGCAATTACAGCTAAAAAACCAACGGTTACAGCTATCAGCTTTAGAATATCCATCCAAAAATGTATTAAAAGCAAATATTTTTCAATATAACAAACAGGAAGGTAAAAAGTTTGTTCAGCTAATCACGGGCATGCTCATAGCAGGTTGCGCATTCGGGTTTGTCATCTTTTTTTGCCCAGCAGTTGATCTCCTCATGTCGGGGGCATTTAATGCCACGCTTTCGCATTTCCTTGTTATGACCAGTGGATGTTTCAGGGAAACGGTGTGTTTTATGGAAAAGAATTCTTACTGCCATTAATACAACGGCAAAAGCCAAAAAACCCAGAACAAATAGCAGTAGAGTAATGAAGTTCATCATTTTTTTTTGCAAAGTAAAAAAATTTTTGGTATTGTTTTTGCTTTTTTTGTTACCTTTGAAATATATACAATTAACCACTCACCAAATTAACCTTAAATGTATAGTGTTATGATTCGATTAGTATACTCCACCCTTTGCATGGTGGCTTTATCATATTATGGATTTGCCACTAACGATAATGAGATCAAACAGTGTTTAGCAAAAATAGCAAATGAATTAGAGGCAAAGCATCCTGGAAGCAATAGGATAAAGGTGGCCATTCTTGAGTTTCGAACAAGTGAAAACGAGTTAACCAATTTCAATCAGTTCATACAGGACGAGTTAAATGCCACTTATCGAAACAGCAAACGTTTTGAGGTAATCGATCAGAATGCTATTAATAGGTTAATTACAACTTATGGGTGGGATCTGAATAAAGGCAATAGCTTTCATGTCTATTCCGAGCTCAGTGAACTAATTTTTAAGACCATTGGTATGGTTCCCAATGCTTTTATTTATGGACAAGTTAACGATAATGATCAAACCATTACTATTACAGGATATTTAGTTCCCAACGGGATATCAAGCACAAATATTTACTCTAGACAAACAATTACATCCAGTGCATTAACGGATAAACTTCTGGGCAAACCTATTAGGAAAACTGAACCTAAGCCTGAGCCACAAGTAGTTATTGTAGAGAAACCTGTAATAGTTGAGAAGGAGGTAGTTGTTGAGAAACCCGTTTACATTGAAAAGGAAGTAGTGGTTGAAAAACCAGTCTATATTGAGAAACCTCAACCCCAAACCTCATCACAAAAATTTGCCGACAGAATAGGTGACCTTGAATTTGAGATGACCGAGGTAAAATCTATGGGTGATAGAATTGAAATAACCCTTGTTGTTGTTAATAGCAAGATTGATGACAATATCGCTTATATGGAGGCACGCTTTATCGACATGGACGGCAATGAGTTTAACAGCCATTCAGGACAGAATACTTTCCGAAATCGGAGTTTAATAGAGGGAGTTCCCATTAAGGGTACCATTACTTTTAACGACGCAAACGTTCAACGTACACAAAACATAGCTGTTATTGAAATTAAAGTTTATGGCACTGGTAACAAGCATTTGGGATCGCTAAGGTTTAGAAACGTGCCTGTTACAAATTGATAAGCCTTATTGCAATAAAATCTTTCAATGCCTGAACCACATTTGGTTTGGGCATTTTTTGTAAATGCAAATTATTAAACTTTCTTTTACTTTGTTTGTTTTGATATCAGCGATATTTATATGTCCTTTTTTCATACTTTTATTGTTATTCTATAAAAATAAAAATCAATGTAATGGCAAAGAAATCTTCAAATCAAAAGTACTTCGAAAAGGATGAGATATTAAATGATTATTATTTGGCTGTTTTAAGCCGTGAGGTTAGCTTATTGGGAAGGAGAGAGGTGCTTACAGGAAAGGCCAAATTTGGGATATTTGGTGATGGAAAGGAGCTGGCACAAATAGCATTGGCAAAAACCTTTCGCAATGGCGACTGGCGATCGGGCTACTACCGCGATCAGACCTTAATGATGGCATTAGGGCTCTTCACTGCCGAAGATTTCTTTGCTCAGCTCTACGGTCAAACGGACGTAGAGCTAAATCCCGGTAATGCAGGTCGATCTTTCAATAATCATTTTGGAACACGTTCTCTTAACCACGATGGATCGTGGAAGGACCTCACTGCAATAAAAAATTCATCATCCGACATTTCTCCAACCGCTGGGCAAATGCCCCGATTGCTTGGTTTAGCCTGGGCATCGAAACTTTATAGGGGAAATAAGAATTTACATAAATTCTCCTCTTTTTCAAAAAAAGGAGATGAGGTTGCCTTTGGCACCATTGGCGATGCCAGCACTTCTGAAGGGCATTTCTTCGAAACCATAAACGCTGCAGCCGTGTTACAAGTTCCTCTGGCAATGACAGTTTACGATGATGGATATGGTATATCTGTACCCAGAGAGTATCAAACAGCCAAGGGTAGTATATCGGAGTTTTTATCGGGACTTGAGAAGGGTAAAACCGACAAAACAGGATTGTATATATTTAAGGTAAAGGGATGGGATTATCCTCAATTGCTTGAAACTTTTGAAAAAGGAGTTGCCCTTTGTCGTAAAGAGCATGTTCCTGTTTTGTTTCATGTTACAGAGCTAACCCAACCTCAGGGACACTCAACTTCAGGATCGCACGAAAGGTATAAATCAAAGGAACGTTTGCAGTGGGAAAAGGATTATGATTGTAATGTAAAGTTCAGGCAATGGATACTCGATAATGGGTATGCTACCAGCGAGGAGATTGAAGGTGTTGAGAAAAAGGCTGTTGATCATGCTCGCGAAGCCAAAAACATCGCTTGGCAGAAGTTTACCGATCCCATAAAGGCTGAGCGCGATGCGCTCATTAAGATTATCGACAACCGATCGTGTGTTTGCAAAAGGGAGCATATTGATAAGGTGGGTTTGATAACCGATGAGCTGAAAAAGATTCCCAATCCAATCCGAAAGGATAATATGAGCAGTGCAAAGAGAATTCTTCGGCATGTTTGTACCGATTGTTCAATTCGTAAGCAGCTGCAAGCAGATCTTTCAAAATGGATCGACGAGAATAAGAATGCCGGTTTCGACATGTATAGTTCACACCTTTACTGCGAAACCGAACGAGCAGCCATTAAGGTTAAACCCATACCAGCAACTTACTCAGAAAGTTCTCCATTTGTTAATGGTAGGGAGGTGCTACGCGATAATTGGAAAGTTCAGTTTGAGAAGAACCCCTTGCTAGTAGTTTTTGGCGAAGATGTTGGTTTCATTGGTGGCGTGAACCAAACCTTCGAGGGATTGCAGGAGAAGTTCGGCGAGATAAGAATTGCCGATACAGGAATTCGTGAAACCACGATTCTTGGTCAGGGTATAGGTGCAGCACTGCGTGGATTACGACCAGTGGCAGAGATTCAGTATTTCGATTATCTTTTGTATGCCCTTCAGACCATGAGTGATGATTTGGCTACCCTGCGCTGGCGCACTAAGAGCGGACAAATGGCTCCCCTTATCATTTCAACCCGCGGGCATCGACTTGAGGGAGTTTGGCACTCTGGTTCACCCTTAAGCATGGTGATTAATTCCATAAGGGGTGTCTATGTTTGCGTTCCACGCAATATGACCCAGGCTGCAGGAATGTATAATACCCTTCTGCATGCCGACGATCCAGCCTTGGTTATTGAACCCCTAAATGGCTATAGACTGAAAGAACGCTTTCCAGATAATATTGGCGAATTCAGGGTTCCCCTTGGAATTCCTGAAGTGCTTAAAGAGGGTAAAGATGTAACGCTTGTTACCTATGGTAGCTGTGTACGCATTGCACAGGAAGCTGTGGAACAGCTTGCTGAGTTTGGAATATCTGTCGAGCTAATCGACGTGCAGACTCTTTTACCATTTGATTTGCCAAATTTGGTGCTTGATTCTGTTAAGAAAACTAACCGAATAGTATTCTTCGATGAGGATGTTCCTGGTGGGGCCACTGCTTACATGATGCAAAAAGTGCTGGAAGAACGTGAAGGATTCAACCATCTCGACTCAAAGCCCCGAACGATAACAGCCAAGGAACACCGCCCTGCTTATACAACCGATGGCGATTATTTTTCAAATCCTAACGCTGAAGATGTTTTTGAAACCATTTATGATCTTATGCACGAGGTAAAACCGCAGCGTTTCCCCAAATTGTACTAAACAGTATACATTTTTCAACATTATTGTTTTTTTAACTCGATAATCTTTAGTATTTAGCATTGATTTTTCAATGAGTTGGAAAATTATCTATCATTTTTTTATTCTTTTTGTTGTATAAATTATTTGGAAAATTAATCTATAGGACTTACATTTGCTGAGTTTTTAAAAAAGTTATATGGTTTTTTAGGTAGAAAACCATCTTTTTTTGACATATTTCAGGATCGTTCTTTTTTAATTTTTTTGTAGCGCAAGGGTTTGATTGAATGATGCTTGTATTTTTTTAGGCAAACTCATTTTAAGTTTATTAACAAAAAATAATATTTTTCACTTTGTTATTAAATTACTAATAACTAACTTGCAGTAAGTTTAACAAAAAAGGGCTGCCTATGAGAAATTTTTTTGGAATAATTTTTGCTAAAAATTAAACTTAATGTTGATGGCAACATTAATAATTTAAATTTACCTTTAAAATAATTTTTTTACTAACCAAAAACAATTCAATTATGAGAAAAAACTTACGAATTCTTTCACTTGGGCTAGTGCTTAGCCTAATGTTTTCCTCCTTTGGATTTGGACAGAGGGTAGCAATTTCCTCCAAAAAAGACAAGGATGTGAAATTTACAGCCATTGAGTCCATTACAACAACCACTTTCAATCAGACTAAAGAGGATGAAGGCGAGTGGATTACCTGGGACGATGGCGAAAATGCCAACGGCATTGGAACCGGTGCTGCTGCTGAATTTAGCATTGCCAGCCGTTGGTTACCTGCAGATCTCGAAGCCTATGATGGTCTTTACATCACCCAGATCAGTTTCTTCCCCAGGGTTGAGGCTGCCACATACGCCCTAAGAATTTGGACTGGGGATAACCACACACAGCAGTATGATCAGGATGTTGAGGAGTTCACCGTAATGGAGTGGAACACCGTTGAGCTGGAAACTCCATATCAGATCGATGCTTCTGCTGAGATGATGTTTGGAATCCACATCAACACCACTACTGGTCACCCCGCAGGTTGCGATGCTGGTCCAGCTCTTGTATGGAAAGGTGATGTTATGTACTATAATAACGAATGGATCTCCATGATGGAATCCTTCTCCCTTAACTACAACTGGAACATACAAGCATACGTTGTAGATATGGGAGGACCCGAAACTTTCAACGTTACCTTCAATGTGGATATGACCGCTGTAGAAGGTTTCGATCCTGAAGAGGATGTTGTTTACCTAACCGGTAGCATGGTAGGTTGGGCTGAGCCAGGAACCGAAGGTTCAATCGTTATGGACCTGATTTACGGTTCAAAGGATGCTCCTTTCAACTTTGAGGATAGCTTTGAGGATTTCGAAGACTTTACCACAGACCTAACCCCCTGGACAACCTATCAGCTTACTGAAGGAGATACATGGGGCGCTAGTGATTTCGACTTCCCCGGCGAAGGCGAGGCATTTGCATTCATGGTGTTCAACCCCAGCGAAACCGATCCATCAATTGTTGACAATCACCCAGCTCAGGATGGTGCAAAGTATGCTATTGCTGTTCAGTACACAAGTACCAATGACGACAAGTGGATCATCACCCCTGAACTTTCTTTCAACGAGACCAGCGCATTGAGCTTCTGGGGCAAATCAATTACTGATGCTTACGGACTTGAAAGAATTAAGGTGCTAGTATCCACAACTGGGACAGAGCCAGAGGACTTCACAAAAATTTCAGATGGTGATTACCTTGAGGTTCCAACTACATGGACAGAGTACACCTACGATCTTAGCGATTATGCTGGAGAAACCGGATACATTGCCATCAACTATGTATCATATGATGCATTCTTCTTCATGTTAGAT
>CAZDXY010000049.1:0-25128 GCA_964509385.1 uncultured Rikenellaceae bacterium | reverse complement strand
GATGGTAACCCGCGTGGTTATCACCAACCTCATTGGTCAGGTGGTAATGGATATTAATCTAACTGGTACTGATAAAACTACTATATTAACTGGAAATCTTATTAGGGGTATATACCTAATAGTATTCCAAGCTGAGAATGGTGAAAAAGTAATTAGGAAAATGGTTAAAGAATAATTTCTTGTAAACTAACAAAAAAAACCGTCCTAACAGACGGTTTTTTTTATAATTAGCCCTCGAAGAGTTCTAATAACTTTAGAAAGTTTGATTACCTTTACAAAATATCATTAACCACTTACAATCATTCTCATAACATGTCAATTGTTTACGAATTAAGCGGAACGCTTAAAGGTTCCAAACCTAAAATTTATAGGGTTTTTAAGGTAAAAGCTACGATGCCTTTACAAATCCTTCATGAAGTTATGCAGGCAATGTTTTATTGGGAAAATTTTCATCGTCACCTATTTAAAGATTCGAATGGCGTAATAATTCAGAATGCTGATTGCAAAACACTTCATGAAATACTATCAGAATGCAATAATTTTACTTATATCTATGATCTTGGCAACGCATGGACGGTTGAAATTGAACTATTAAAAGCGTATGAAGATGTATTTTTTGTCGATTGTCCTTTATGCTTGGGTGGTGCAAGAAAATCTCCCCCTGAGGAATCGGGAGGAATTGTTGGTTACCAAATGGCCATTAAAATGTTATCCAAAAAAGATACACGAGGTAACGACCTTCTTTATGGATGGTACGGAGAAAATTATAATCCAGAAGAATTTAACCTTGAAGAAATCAACAAAAGGCTTTCTTATCTTAGATGCCCATAACTAATAAAATTTTAAAGAGGGTGTCTCAAAAGCTCACTGTGTGACTCAGTGAAGGACTCTGTGAACCTCTGTGGAATTTTTAATATATTGTGCCACAGTGTATCACAGTGGAAACACAGAGTTCCACAGAGAAATAGATCTAATTCAATAAGATTTTTGAGACACCCTCTTTTTTAATCTTTACTTGCTAAACAAGTCTTTCTCCTTTACCTCAACAATTTTCCCAAAACGCTTTAAATTATTGAAATCTATCATACTTTTATCACCCACAATGGCAATGGCTATGGGTTTCTCCATAAGGTGCTTGGTATAAAAATCCCAAATATTATCCCATGTAAGCGACTGGTATGCAGGCTTTTTGATGATCATTGGATCATTGGTATACCCTAACCTTCTCCAGTTTTCAACCGAAGTGCTGAGATTTCGGAACGATGGTCGACTTGTTTGTGCCGAAAGGTAAAGGTAGTCCCTAACCAAATCTATCCTTTTGGGTTTCTGTGGCATTGTGCGGATCAGACTATCAAAGGTTTCAATGGCTATCAACGACTTATCAGCCTGAGTGGCAACGTAACCAATAAAATCGAACGGTTTCGACTCTATAGGGGGGCGTCTAAAAGTGCCTCCGGCACCATAGGCTAACGACCTGTACTCCCGAATCTCCTGAAGAACTAAACCCGAAAAACCTCCGCCAAAATATTCATTAAAAGCTTCAACATAAGGATCAATACTAATGCTATAGTCTTCGCCATTTGCAAAGAAAAATATTTTGCTTTGCCTTGCCTTCTTCTTGTTTACAAAGTAAATGGTATTCTCATGTATCTGCTTTGCCTGCAAAACGACAGGTGTTTGAACCGTTTTGGGTTCTGTTGCAAATGATACGTTGTTTAGTATTATATTCCTGACAGTATCGGGATTGGTAGTACCTGTATAATGCACAATCGCCTTATGTTGGGTTGCTTGAGAAAACGCAGTTGTCAACTCTTCTGCCTTAATCTTCTTTAGCTGGCTCATGGTAGGTCGATCAATATTCTCTGATTTTTCGCCAAAACGTATATAATTAAAAAGGGCTGATGCAACATTATCTGGCTCTGAACGTTCGATCTTCCTATCTGCCTTTTCGCCATCAATCATGGTTTTTAGCTTCGCTTGTTCCAACTTTGGATCTGTGATCAACTCGTTGATTAGAATTAATGCCGGCAAAAGATTCTCCTCTACTCCTTCGATTCGCACATAGGTAAAACTTTCATCTCCCCATAATGAGTAGGAACAACCTATTTTGGCAAATTCATTCTTTAGCTCATCAACACT
Source organism: uncultured Rikenellaceae bacterium (assembly GCA_964509385.1). Lineage (GTDB taxonomy): Bacteria > Bacteroidota > Bacteroidia > Bacteroidales > Tenuifilaceae > MWFE01. The sequence goes on along the minus strand of CAZDXY010000049.1, from coordinate 22,989 downwards.
TCGATTTGATGTACCCGAAAAAAACATCATCTCAGTTGCTTTATCCAATAGCTTAATATGATGATAGCCCACCTGATACTTAATGGTTAGCGAAAAAATATCGTTCATCGGGTTATTTACATGATAAAGATCTATTCCCCGGTCAATGGATCGAAACGCAACATCCTTGCTAAAATCAATGGGTGTAAACTCAATCTCCCTGGTGTGAAGGTTTTCAAAATGGCGTGCGTACTCAGATTTGGCATTTGTATTTGCGATTAAGGGTTTAAACCCGGGTTTCTCAATTTTTTCCTTCTTGGGGAAACCAGTTTTTGAATAAAATGCCAAGAAATCGTTCCCAAAATAAGTATTGGCTACTCGAATAATGTCATCCTTGGAAACTTGCATCACTTTGTTAGGATAAGCCAATGCCTCATCTATGGTTTCGCCCTTAGCAAAAGCCTGTGCCAATAGCGTTGATCTACTTCTTAAATCTTCCAAACTCCGAGTAAAACTGATGTAACTTTCTTTTTTTACAGCATCAACTATCCACTCCTCAAAATCCCCGTTGCGGAGTTTTGACAGTTCGTTTAGGATTAGCTGTTCTGCAGCTTCAAGTTTTTGGCCAACAATCTTCGGAAGAAAAAGAAAAATTGCTGCTCCATGATCTTGGTAAGGTAAACTTATCGCTTGGGCTGCTAAAATCTTCCCGTCAAGAGTTAACTTATCGAATATGCCGGTTTGGTACCTGTTGTTCAATATTTTTAGGGCAACCTGAAGCGGGATATAATCGGGGTGATCGGATGTAACGGTTCTAAAACCCAGAACTCCAACTTTTATGGGTGTCAATTTTGCCTGATGAAACTCCCGGCCAATAAACGGCTCTTCAACCATTATATGGGTTTCGGGTACTGCTCCCGAGGGAATTGCCCCAAATTTTTCCTCAATAAACGGCATAATCTCTTCGGGATTAAAATCACCTGCAATAACTAAGGCCATGTTATTGGCAACATAATAATTTTTGTAAAATTCGAACATCCGTTTCAGCGATGGGTTTTTTAAATGATCAATGGTTCCAATCAAAGGTTGTTGTCCATAAGGATGATTCTTAAATAGGTTTGATTGGAACTCATCTAAAAGCTTGGACTGAAACTGATCGCTATACATGTTCTTCTCCTCGTAAACTACCTCAAGTTCTGCCTGAAAACTTCGAAAAACCGGATCGATAAAGCGATGAGCATATAAATCAATCCACTTAAATATTTGACTAGAAGGGAATTTGTTGTAATATATGGTCATATCGGGACCAGTCCCTGCATTTAGGTTGGTTCCACCTGTGCTATTTATAAGATTACTCATCTCGTTGGGAATGGCATATTCCGCAGCTTTTAGCGACTCCTCATTAATCTCCAATTGAATCCTCTTGCGATCCTCATCAAGAGTTGCATTGCCCAACTCCTCATAGAGCTCAAAAATTCGATCAATATGTGGTTTTTCATTCTCCCAGTCTATTGTTCCAAGCTTTTGAGTACCCTTAAAGAGCATGTGTTCCATGTAGTGCGCCAAGCCAGTGGCATCGGGTGGATCATTCTTTCCCCCAGCTTTAACTATTACTACTCCAAACGCTTCGGGCAAAGAATTATCCTGATTCAAAATTACTGTTAAACCGTTTTCGAGAGTATACTGGGTAATCTTTAGCGTTCCTGAATCGAATTGGATTGCGGAAGTAGTTTGTACTATTCCAAACGATAGCAATAACCCAATGACAAGGGTTGTGATTGTTCTAAATGATTTCATCTGATAGAATAATTAGTTAAGCGTTTAAAAGTGATTTTATATACTGATCTTACCGTTTTCTTCCAGTTCTGTTCCCTTTTCTGCTTGGGCGAAAAGATGTTTTTGGGGCAATTCTTTCTCCATCTTCTTCAACCAATCGGAAATCGAGCTGTTTCTTGGCCAAATTTGCGCGCCACACCTCAACGTTAAGCTCATCGCCCAGCTGAAATTTTCTTCCCGACTGTCTGCCCATAAGGCAGTAATTTTCCTCATCAAATTCGTAAAAGTCGTCGTGAAGTTCTCGTGAAGGAACCAAACCCTCGCACTTTGAATCAATGAGTTCAACAAAAAATCCAAAATTGGTTACGCCTGTAATCACACCCTGAAACTGCTGACCAATTTTATCGGACATAAACTCAACCTGCTTGTACTTGATTGAGGCACGTTCAGCATCGGTGGCCCTGATCTCCATCTCGGTGGAATGCTTGCAAAGCCTTTCCAACTCATCCTCATTTTTTGGTTTTCCATCATTTAGATAATGGGCTAACAACCGATGCGCTATCATATCAGGATAACGACGTATGGGAGATGTGAAATGGGTGTAATGAGCAAAACCAAGTCCGTAATGCCCAATATTATTGGCCGAGTAACGGGCTTTAGCCATTGCCCTAAGGGCAAGTGTCTCAATAAGATTTTGTTCCTTCTTCCCTTTAACCTGCCCTAAAAGATAGTTCAGCGATTTACTTATCTGCTTATCGGTTCCTCCCTCTACGTTATAGCCAAAACGGGTTATAAACGATCTGAAGCTCTCAAATTTCTCTGGATTCGGTTTATCGTGTATACGATATACAAATGGCTTTGCACGATGCTTATCCTTTGCCTTGCCAATGAACTCAGCCACCTTGCGATTTGCCAGCAGCATAAACTCCTCGATTAGCTGATTGGCCTCCTTCTGTACTTTGAAGAAAACCCCAAGCGGTTTCCCCTTCTCGTCAAGATCGAATTTAACTTCTGTCCTGTCAAAATTAATGGCTCCTGCTTTAAGCCGTCTTTGGCGAAGTTTTTGGGCTATGCCGTGTAGAGTAAGTATCTCATTTGCCATGGGTCCCTTGCCCGTTTCGATTACTTCTTGAGCCTCCTCGTATGCAAATCGCTGTTGCGAAAGGATAATTGTGCGCCCAAACCACTCCTTGTGAACATTTCCCTCGGTATCCATTTCAAAAACTGCCGAGAAGCAAAGCTTCTCCTCATTGGGACGGAGAGAACAGATGAAATTCGAAAGCCTTTCGGGTAACATTGGAACGCATCTATCAACAAGGTAAACTGATGTTGCACGTTCTATGGCTTCTCTATCAATGGCGGTATCTGGTGTAACATAATGCGTAACATCGGCAATATGCACTCCAACCTCGAAAATAGCATCGTTAATCGCTCGTAACGAAAGGGCATCATCAAAATCCTTAGCATCCGCCGGGTCAATGGTAAAAGTTGGGACTTTACGGAAGTCACGCCGCTGGTCATAATCGTATTTGGTAATCTTTTCGGGTATTCTCGAGGCTAACTCATTCAATTCCTCAGGGAAACGGTAGGGTAATTCAAATTCGGCAAGGATAGCATGCATCTCCACTTCGTGCACCCCTGGGTTTCCAATAACCTCAACTATCTCTCCCATTGGGTTTTTTGTATGCCTTGGCCAATCGGTAATACGAACAATTACCTTCTGCCCGTTCTTTGCATTTTTTACCCCCTCTTTGGGGATGAAAATATCGTTACGCATAAGCCTATTGTCGGGATTAACAAAGGCATAATTCTTTTCTACCTCAATGGTACCCACAAATGTTCGTTTGGCTCGCTCAACTACTTCAATCACCTCAGCTTCCATTCGTTTACGCCTTCGCCTTGGTGTTATGGCTACCCTAACCCTATCGCCATTGAGGGCATGATTCAGGTTGTGCTCTGGCACAAAAACCTCCTGGTTATCGTCAGTAATTACGTATGCACTTCCATCGATTTCCATCTCAACTACACCCTCAAGAGCCTTTGATAATAAGCCAATCATAAACTTGCCCCGGTAAATCTCTCTAATCGCTTCCTGCTCGGCCAGTTCGTAAAGCACCTCGTTTATCAGCCGTTTTGTTGCAGAATCTTTAATGTCAAGACGTTTGGCAATTTGCTTGTAGTTTAAACTCAGCGAAGGGTCTGATGAAAAAATCCCCATAATGGATTTCATCAGCAGATTTTTGTTGAACGATTCTCCCTTTTTTACTTTCTTTCTCTTTTTTACCATAGATAAGTAGTTTTCGTGAGGTAAAGATATGAAATTATAATTGGCTCATTGACTTTGCCCAACAGATATAGTACGAACTTATTAAGATTTAACTTATTTTTACATCATGGCAAATGTCTCAAATAGTAAGTTAAGCAAAGAGCTTGGGTTGGTTGATGTATTTGCCCTCAGTACGGGGGCAATGTTTAGCTCTGGCTTTTTCCTTTTACCAGGGCTGGCTGCCTACCACACGGGTTCATCGGTATTCCTTTCGTACCTTCTAGCTGCATTTCTTATAATGCCCGCCATGTTCAGTATAGCTGAATTGTCTACTGCCATTCCCCGAGCCGGAGGTGTTTACTTTCTACTCGACAGGAGTCTTGGACCCATGATGGGTACAGTTGGAGGTATTGGTACTTTTTTAGCATTAACGCTTAAAACTGCATTTGCTTTGGTGGGGATAGGTGCTTATGCCACCATATTTTTCGATGCCCCCATAAAGATCATCGCTGTAGTACTTACCGTGGTATTTATGACACTCAATATCCTCGGTGCAAAAAAAACAGCAGGACTACAACGATTTTTAGTTTTCTTCCTGATTGCCGTATTGGTTCTTTTCATGTTCGAAGGAACTCGGGAAATATTTAACCTTGGTGCCCATGAGCTGGTTTCCCGAAAAATGACACCTTTCACAACCAATGGTCTCGCAGGAATTTTTTCAACAGCAGGTTTTGTTTTTGTTGCCTACCTTGGATTAACGCAGGTTGCCAGCATGGCCGAGGAAATTAAGAATCCGGAGAGAAATATACCCCTTGGCATGATAATATCGCTTGTGGCAACAACAGTTATCTATGTTGGTGGGGTATTTATAATGGTGGGAGTACTACCTACAGAAGATTTTTTTAGGGATTTAACTCCTGTTTGGACAGCATCTCAGGTAGTATTTAAGTGGATACCCGCTAAATATGGAGGGCTTCTTATTGTTGCCGCTGCCATAGCTGCATTTGCATCAACAGGCAACGGTGGGTTAATGGCTGCATCTCGGTATCCAATGGCAATGGGGCGCGATAGGGTTTTTCCATCATTTTTTGCCCGTATTAGTCAATTTAAAACACCAATATTCTCAATAGTTACTACCTCTTCCTTAATGATAATCTTTATATTAGTTCTAAGCGAAGAGGGTATTGCCAAAATGGCCAGTGCATTCCAGCTAATCATCTTTATGATGATAAACTTTTCGGTAATCGTTATGCGCAACAGCCGAATTGAAACCTACGACCCCGGCTACCACTCTCCTCTATACCCCTGGATGCAAATTTTTGGGATGGTCAGCTCATTTTTGCTGATAATTTACATGGGATGGATTCCTATTCTGTTTTGTATTGCAGTTATAGCATTTGCAATGCTTTGGTACAGGTACTACGCAAAAAAAAGTGTTCAGCGACAAGGGGCTATCTTTCACTGGTTTGCCCTGCTGGGCAAAAAACAGCATACCGGTCTCGAAAACGAGCTGCTTCACATCCTCAAGGAGAAGGGACTTCGCGAGGGTGATCCGTTTGACGAAATGGTGGTTCAGGCAAAGATTACCCAGCTAGAAAAAAATCCTATGGATTTTAAAAAACTTGTGGGAGATATCGCAGAGGGCTTTTCCAGGGATATTGGTACCATAGAGAAGAAAGAGCTAAAGAGAGAGCTTCTAAAAGTTACTTCAATTGATCCTGCGCTGATTATCCCCCGTGTTTCAATTTTGCATGGAAAAGTGGATAATCTAAGTCGGCCCATGCTACATATTGTAACCTCATTGGTAGGAATCGATAAGCCAATCGAGAAGGGAGAGATCTCTTCCGAGGAACATATTCGTGTCTTTTTCTTCCTGATTAGTCCAAGCAATAACCCAAAACTTCAGCTTAGACTCCTTTCCAGATTGATGGATATCGTTGACCGGGATAAATTTGTGGAAAATATCTGTGGCATAACCAACGAGCGGGAGATCAAGGAATACCTGCTGCACAACGATAGGTATATTACCCTTGAGCTGATCCCAAATACCACAACTGAACATCTTATTAACAAGTTGCTGAAAGACTTACGATTCCCCCACGATGTACTGGTAGCTTTGGTTCAAAGGCACGAAACCATAATTACCCCCAGAGGAGATACAGAGCTCAAAGAAGGGGATATTATTACCATAATTGGCGAACCCAAGGGGATCAAAACCCTATTTGAAACTTACATATACATTAAATAGTATCGAGTAAAAAAATGAATATTTATTAAACACTTTTAAAACATTTTTATGCAAAAGATTTATTATTGCTGGATTGGATTTATAGTACTTCTTTTATCCAATCTCCAAGTTTCTTCTCAGAACCCCAAAGGTAGAATTGTATCAGCCAAGGGTGATAATATTTATAGCAATACCACACTGATTTGCAAAGCATTGGGGCTTGATGAAATGGTAAAACCCGGTATGAAGGTAGGTATTCTTGTAAACTCCGATTTCGAGATCAGGGGTGCATACGCTAATCCTGATGTTACGCTGGCCGTAGTTAAGATGATTATAGATGCCGGGGCCAAGGAGGTGGTTGCCTTGCAACATATTAAGCAGGAGTACTGGGAGCGCAGTTCGCTTTACGAGGAGCATCGTGAGGTATTGAAAAAAGTACGTAGCATCGAACAGAACAATTTTCCTTCGGTATACGACTCACTTTTTTTCGTAAAGATGGATAGTTTTCCTGGGGCAGCCAACCTTAAAAATCTTGAGATTGTCAAAGAGGTTTTTGATGTGGATCTCTTTATCAACATTCCCATAGCCAAGCATCACGCCACCACCATTCTTACCAATGCCATGAAGAATTTGATGGGCTTGAACACCCGCTCTTTCAACGTTACCTTCCACCTCAATGGACCGAAACGAAACGATCCCGATTTTTTGGCTATCTGCATTGCCGAAATGGGGCTTATTCGTAAGCCCGACCTGATCGTATCCGATGCAACGGAAGTCATTGTAACCAACGGTCCCAGTGGTCCCGGCGAAATGGTTAAGCCCATGGCTGTGGTGGCCAGCAACGATCCCGTTGCCATTGATGCTTACTGCTCAGGGCTTATTGGTTTTGAACCCGAAAGAGTGCTAACCATCCAGAAGGGTTACGATCTGGGACTTGGCGAAATGGATCTGGAAAAGGTAAAAATTGAAGAGATAGTTCAGTAGCGTACATCTCTGTCAATGACGGAGGAGTTGACATCATCAGCTGCCGCCTGTATGTGTAAAAGCGGACTGTGGCGTTGCGTCATCGCGAGGAACCCAAAGGGTGACGAAGCGATCGATTCTTACCGTCACACCAAGTGGATTTTACCTTACTCCTTTTCAAGGATCAACCGCTCTAAACGCTCAAGGCGCTCCTCGAGTTGATGGATATACTCCTGTTGCTCCTGAATGGCTTTAATTGCTATAACCGAAAATTCATCGTACGAAAGGTATTTATATCCCTCCTCGGAGATTGATACTAACTCAGGGAATAGCTGTTCGACATCCTGAGAAATAAAACCAATAGATTTTTTGGAACTTTCCGAATCCTTAAAATAAAATTTCGATGGTTTTAATTTCATTACCTTATGAAGAGAATTCTCTAAAGGTTCGATACCCTGCTTAAGCCTTAAATCAGATGCTGTATAGTAAGTACCATCGGCAATGGCAATATATGCTTTGTTCGTTCCATTATAATCGAACCTAAATGCTTTGCTTTCATCGGCAACACCAACTTCCCAATAGTCTGTTGTAGTTTGATGCTCCATTCGTATTGCCCTATGGATAACATTCTGTTTAACATGGAGTGTTCTTGCGGGTATATTGGTTCCAATACCTACGTTTTTTGTTCTGGTTATTACCATTGCTGCATCGGTATAGTTTACTATAGTAGTAGCATCATCAACATTGCTAATAGCAAAAACCATATCTCCCCTACCGTTGCTTAGGTTTCTTCTATAAAAAATTGCTGCTTTTGGGACTCCCGTGTAGTGATTAAACCTTACCCCAAGCAAACGTCCGGTGGTCGACCCCGCAGTATTCTGAATATCCATAAAAACGCCTGCTTCTCCATCGGTAGCAGTTTCGGAACCAGTAATATGAAGAAGAGAAATGGGATTATTTGTACCAATACCCACATTGCCTCCTAAGGGCTGAATGGCCAATGGATCTGCATATCCTCCATAGCCCACCTGCATCCAAGCAGCAAATGAGCCCGTACCCATCTTACCAAAATCAATACCCTGGCTATTCCCTGTTGCCACTCTAAAAACACCTGTTGATGTTGTGTTTGGGATAGATGGATTTTGCATTGAACCATATGCAGTAAGGTTTGTTGGAAAGGATGTGGTTGTGCCAGCACTTACTTTTTGGGTAAAACCAGTATTTCCGCTTTTAAAGATTATCATCGCATTCGATCTGGTGGAGGTACCTGTTCCATTCCCAACAACAAATAATCGATCGCTGGTATTCCATTCCGTTGATGATGCTGGAGTATAAAGTGTATTGTATCGACCAACCACTACTTCGTAAGCTGATCTTGACTCAAGGTTTTGCCCAATTGCAGTTGAGTAACTACCTATTGACTGGCTAAAATATCCCAATGCAGTAGTTCTTATACCACTGGCAACATTCTGTCTGCCAATGGCCACTGATCCCTCGTTGCTTGCCAGATTGTCGTAGCCCATGGACAATGAATTGTTTCCACTTGCCACTGATAAATATCCAATTGCTGCTGCTGCAAAACTACCTGTTGCCTGAACACCTGCCCCAAATGCAGAGGCTGAGTTTCCGCTGGCTTTTGCACCATTTCCAAATGCTGTAGAATATTCAGCACTTGCCTCCGAATCTTTACCAAATGCTGTAGCATAATTTGCTGAAGCCTTTGTTTGATATCCAAATGCAGTAGTCCACATACCTGAAGCCTGCGTTTCCTGTCCAAATGCCGTAGATGACCAGGCAGAAGCAAGAGTTTTATAGCCAAAGGATGTTGAAATGGTTCCGCTAGCAATATTTTCTCTTCCCAAAACCGTTGAGTATTCTCCGGTTGCCTGGCTATAAGCACCTAGTGCTAAGGAGTTTTTCCCTTGCGCAACTGTGCTATTGCCCATTGCCATGGATATGTGTCCCTGAGCTTCTGCCCCAAGCCCAATGGCGAAAGAAAAATCACCCTCAGCCAAAGTGTTGACTAGCGTGGAATTAAAATTTGTTGTATCCCTTCCCATTGATCCAAAAGCATAGCTACCTCGTCCTATTGCTCTGGCACCCTCACCAAAAGCATAGCTATTATCAGCAATCCCTCCCTTTCTCCCTGCAATGGAATTATCTCCAAATGCAAATGAACTCTCTCCATTAACTACTGCATTTTTCCCAATTGCCGTCGAGTAATCACCACGGGCAATGGCTTCGTATCCCAATGCCTGCGACCAGTTTCCAATGGCCTTGGATTCGTATCCCGAAGAGAATGAGTTCTTCCCAACGCTGTCGGGCTTTTCGATCAGCACCTGACCAGTCATAAAGGCATTTTTCGATGGGTACCAAAGAATTCGAGCCTCGCTGGGGTTAATTATACCTGTAGTATCGGCCGAAATATTAAAGAAGTTGGGTAAATCATCTCCCTTGAACCCCGTAAGCCCACCGATGGCGAAGCCACTCTTGTTGCCCTTATCGGGCTTTACCTCCGTGCTGAAGGAAACCCGTGTACTGTCACGGGTAACCCGCAGGTACTCTTCGGGTAGATCCTTAAAGCCGGTTAGCCCACCTATGGCGAAGCCACCCTTGTTGCCCTTGCCCCCCGGAGTGCTGGTTTCATGGTCGATATAGAAGCGTGTGCTGTCGTGCGCCACGAACATCAGCGCCACCGTGTCAGCTTTGAACCCCGTGAGTCCACCTATGGCAAAGCCTCCCTTGTTGCCCTTCCCGGTTGGCTCCCTAAGGAATATCCGAACGCTGTCGGGTGTTACCCGGAAGTACTCCGTCTCGTTATCCTTGAACCCCGTTAGCCCACCTATGGCAAAGCCACTTTTGTTGCCTTTATTGTCCTTTGCGTCGTCCTCCACGTACATGCGAACCCCCTTCTCGTAAACAGCAAACACGATATAACCCTCGCTGTTGCGCACCACAAAGATGGGTTCATCCTCGGCCGGCTGGGGGTTGTAGTTGACCACACCTACCCAGCCACCCTTAGTGGCATCGTAGTAGAAGAAGCTATTCTCGTTGGTGTCGTACACCAGCAAGCCGTTGGCGGGCGATGCAATGGCCTGCCGCTGGGCAGTGGTTAGCCTCGGTATGAGCATCCCCTTATCGGTGGACCGAATATCTAGGATGGATGAGGCGTCGGGAACTGACGCTCCTTCCTGCTCAGAGATTACCACTCCCTGCCCCAGCAGGAGGAAAGGGAGACAAAGCAAACATAGCATCAGTGCTATGCGAATTGAATGGGAAATTTTTAGGGTTTTCATGGCATTCGGAATTTATTGAGGTAAAAAAACCTATGCTGAAATATAAGTCTATTTTTTTAAAAAAACAAAAGAAGCCATAAAATCAACGTTTTATGGCTTCTTCATTATGTTTCGATCTTGCTTAATCCACCTTATCGCTATTTTTCATACATCATCTGCTCAAGCCGTTCGAGGCGGGCTTTGAGCTCAGCGTTTTCGGTTTTTAGGTTATCAATTTCAGATTTGTGATCCTCATTCTGCTCATTGAGCATCTTAATGGCATTGATCTGGGCAATGAGAATGGGATGGATATCAAAATCGAGGTACCCCTTCTCGTTGGTGCCAACGGCCTCAGGGAAAACCTTCTGGACATCCTGAGCGCTAAAGCCGTAAGAATCCACGTCGGTTTCTTTGATACCCAAGGGGTTATCAACCTTGTAGCGATACACTATTGGTTCCAGAAGGAGAATCTCCTTTAAGCCCTTCGTGTAAGCACCCTTCACATCTTTAAGGCGAATATCGGAAGGGACAGTCCATGTATTGCTGGTAGGCTTAGCTGCTGAGTTATACAACAAGTGCAGATCGTATGAAGGAGTATGATTTCCTATGGCAACTCTTCCTGATTGGAATATCCACTGTGAGGCAGCAACTTCCCGTCCAAAGTATACGGATTGGTTTGCTTTGGTTGGGTCGATATTTACGGCCGCAGTGGTGCTATTCCACGGGTCGATGCGGATACCATGATTATTTGTTCCGTGGTAAACCCTAAAGGCTACGCCCCCAGTGCCCATAACATCGAGAAGGTAGGATGGGGAGGTAGTGCCAATTCCCACGCTACCGCTCGAAGTGGCAAAGTAGGCAGAGGTTGTTACCCTTGCGATACCTGAAACATCAAAACTGTAACCAGGAGAAGTTGTTCCAATACCTACCCTTCCATCAGATCTTACATAAAGTCGGCTTGTGCCTGCAGATTGTGCATTCAAAATGTAGGTTCCCGTTGTTGTTGTGGTGGTATTGACGTTAAGCCCATGAGCACCGGTGGCATTTCGAAGGTTGTTAATGCTTGCCGCAAGCATTGTTGTGGCACTGGGAGCCTCAACTGTTAACCTTGAAGTTGGATTGGTGTTGCCTATGCTTACGTTTCCGGTGCTGAAATTTCCGTAAATTAAAGGAGTTCCCGTATCGCTATTGGCAATTATTAGGCGATTATCGCCCGTTCCAGCTCCATAACCTGCATAATAACCTATGAAAACATTGTTTGAGCCAGATGTAATTTCACCAGATTTATAGCCAATGGCAACGTTATTGGATCCTGTCAGCAACCCTGACCATCCGCCAAAGTAGCAGTTATTATTGCCATTCATTTCAACGCCGGAAGATTCACCAAAAACCGAGTTGCTGGAAATGGCACCATTGGCCATCCAGCCTGCATTTGTGCCCACCATTACATTAAGGCTTCCTGTAGTATTATGACCACCAGCCATATTCCCAATAAATGTATTGGTTTCTCCTGAGGTATTCAAAGTCCCGGCAGAATTACCAATAAATACATTGTTATTAGAAGTATTATCTCTTCCGCTTTGTACTCCAACAAATACATTGGCACTACCGGTATTATTTAAACCCGCATAATCGCCAATTATAACGTTGGTAACACCTGTTTGGTTTGCCATTCCGGCTTGATGTCCAATAAAAGTGTTGCTACTTCCAGTGGTGTTCGATCGACCGCTTTGATAGCCAAGAAAAACATTGTTATCTCCATTGGTAGTATTGGATAAACCCGATTCAAATCCCAGAAAAACGTTGTAACTTCCGGCAAGGTTAACATAACCAGTCTGATAGCCCAGGAATGTATTATACTGACCCGTCGTATTCCCCATTCCACTTTGGTATCCTAGAAACACATTATACTCTCCGGATGAAATATTTCTACCGGCTTCGTAACCAATGGAGACATTGAAACTAGCCGTGCTGGTTAAATAACCTGTGCGGTATCCCAGGTAAACATTGCCGGTTCCACTTGAATTATTCCTACCCGACTCATTGCCCAGATAAACATTGTTACTTTCTGTGCTCACGTAACCTGCCCGGTAACCAAGGAATACGTTATTGCTCCCTTCCTGGTTAGATCGCCCAGCCTCATTACCAATGAAAACGTTACTTGCTCCAGAGGTGTTGGCCAAACCTGTATTGTAGCCAAGGAAAGTATTGAAGTTGCCCGTATTATAATAGCCTGAACGATAGCCCAGAAAAGTATTGTAGCGTCCTACCAGGTTGCTATAACCGCTCTCCATTCCAATGAACACGTTGAACCGACCGGCTGGTGAGGTGCCACCCACGTTGGAGTAGCCCGCCTTATCGCCGATAAACACGTTGCTAGCCCCTGTTGTGTTGGCCTGACCGCATTGATTACCGATGAACACATTGCTACCCCCTCCGGTGTTTGATAGGCCCGCATTGTATCCCATAAACACGTTGTACTGCCCGCTGGTGTTGGCCTTACCCACCTGATAACCGATGAACGTGTTGAAGCTGTACGTATTGCTATACCCTGCCTGGTAGCCTAGGAACGTATTATATCGCCCGGTTTGGTTGCTGTAACCGCTCTCCATGCCGATGAACACGTTGAATCGGCCGGCCGGTGAGGTGCCCCCAATGTTGGAGTAGCCCGACCTGTTGCCAATGAAAACATTGCTGGCACCCGTGGTATTGGCCAGTCCGCACTCGTTGCCAATGAACACGTTGCTCTCCCCCTCGGTGTTCGAAAGACCCGCATTATACCCCATGAACACGTTGTACTGCCCGCTGGTGTTGGCCTTGCCCACCTGGTAGCCGATGAACGTGTTGTAGCTGGAATTGCTGGCAACCCCGGTCTGATAACCCAGGAAGGCGTTGTAGTTTCCTGTGGAGTTGCTCAACCCCGACTCGTACCCGATGAAGATGTTTGAGGTCCCATCGGTAATCGCCTTTCCCGACTTGTAGCCCAGGGTAGAATTATAGATTCCAATATCGGTGGCATTTTGACCACTTTCGTGGCCGATAAAATAGTTTTCAGGGTTAAGAAACATAAAGTTAGAGGGTACCTGCTTAAATCCGGTTAGCCCGCCTATGGCAAAACCGCTTTTGTTGCCCTTCCCCGTTTCTTCGGTATTCACGTAAACCCGGGTGCTATCGCGGGTAACCCGCAGGTACTCCTCGGGCAGACTCTTAAAGCCGGTCAACCCCCCTATGGCGAAGCCACCCTTGTTGCCCTTGCCCCCTCCGGTGGCTGGCTCGGTATCGATATAGAAACGGGTGCTGTCGTGCGCCACAAACATCAGCGCCACCGTGTCGGCCTTGAACCCCGTAAGCCCTCCTATGGCGAAGCCTCCCTTGTTGCCCTTCTCGGTGGGTTCGCGGAGGTAAATGCGAACGCTGTCGGGCGTTACCCGGAAGTACTCCGTATCGTTACCCTTGAACCCCGTGAGACCGCCTATGGCGAAACCGCTCTTGTTGCCCTTATTGTCCTTGGCATCGTCCTCCACGTACATGCGAACCCCCTTCTCGTACACCGCAAACACGATCTGATCCTCGCTGTTACGTACCACGAACAACGGTTCATCCTCGGCCGGTTGCGGGTCGTAGTTGACAACTCCAACCCATCCACCCCGGGTGGAATCGTAGTAGTAGAAGCTGTTCTTGCTGGTGTCGAACACCAGCAACCCATTGGCAGGCGATGAAATGGCTAAGCGCTCAGCGGTGGTTAGCCTCGGGATAAGCATCCCCTTATCGGTGGATCTAATATCCAGAATTGATGAAGCATCGGGTATGGAAGCCCCTGTTTCCTCGGTGATAACAACACCTTGCCCAAGCAACATTGTAGGTAATGCCATTAAGGTTGCCCAAAAGCAAAACCTTATCCCATTTGTAATCGATGAAATTTTCATGACTTTATCTTTTTTTATCTTATTCTAACTCATAAAACTTTGCAACATCCTAATTCTCATTGCATATTGTGTATTGATATTCTTTAACTAATCAAAATACAGTATATCTTTCATTCTATCACTTATTTAGCAAGATTTTTTTCTTTAAAAATACAATATATAAACATAATAAGGTATCCGTAAAAACACCCATTTTTTTGTAAGTAATTTATGAAGGTTAAAATATAAATTGATTGGATAATATTAAAAAGAGAGATTGAAATTTTACAAAATCAGCCTTAAACTTATTGGTTAAGGCTGGATTCTGCATTTTCAAATTTTGCAAAAAAATGCTTGATCTACTCTAATGAATTAAGAAATATGCATGTATAATATAAAGCTGTTCAAAATATAACAATTTGCTTTTTATTTTTCAAGCAGTAATTTCTCAACCGCTTCCAATCTAGCGCTAAGTTTATCGAACTCACTTACTTTCTCTTCAAGTGCCTGAATAGTAACTTGCTGTTCTTTCATGGCCTCAATAATTACCGGTAACAACTGTTCGAAATTCCGAATCATATAGTACCCTGTTTCCTGATCAAGAACCACCATTTCAGGAATCACCTCCATTAGTTCCTGTGCAACAAAACCATAGTTCTCCAGATCATCCGTTGAATTAGCTCTTTTACCATCTTTATACAATGGATGGGTATTAATATCTAGGGAGTAATGGTACCCCTTAATGACCATAACTTTTTGTAGCGGGCTGTTGATGTCCTTAATGTTTGTTTTAACCCTACGATCGGATAATGCGTATTCGTTATTTCTAAAGATTTGATCGGTATGAGTTTGGTACCAATAATGGGTGGGTGTTCCAAGGTATCCATACCATGCTGTTGAAGGTCGAATGGCAGGTTCTGAACTGTAAGTATCAAGGAAGATCTTATAGGTTCCAACATCAAAAAATGAGGTACCCACAACATGGAGATTCTGTGAAGGGCTAGTGGTTCCAATACCAACTTTTCCATCGTTAAGGATAACCATTCGGGCGTGAGCGGTAGTAACCTCATCGATACCAGAAGAATTATTATTGGCAAAGATTATGGTTCCTCTACCTCCCGATGCTGTTCGTTGATAGAAGATTGCACCTTTTGTATATTCGCCATTGACGCCTGCAGTGGGTTTAAAGCGCACTCCAGTCATCGAACCATTAGAATTGTTAGGATTCTGGATGTCGATATATGTACCATCGGTGCCATCGGTTGCTGCATTTGTTACCCTAACATGGAGAGATTTAAAGGGTTCACCTGTTCCGATTCCAATATTACCAGCAACAAAAAGCCCATTTTCTGGGGCAGTAGTGGCGGCTCCAATGGATGATCCACCATTGCTCTGTACCCAAAACTTTGTATTTGAGTTGATTTCAACCCTTAGTCCATTTTCTCCGGTTGCTGAATTGATATGGACCTTTGAGTTTGGGAAGATTGTACCTACTCCTAGCCGTGCATTGGTGTTGTCCCAGTGAAAATTTGTGTTGCTCGACAAGGTGCTTGTACCTATCCAAATAGCAACCTTATTGGCAGCACCGGTACTACTTGCAAAGGTGTTTGTGCTACGCATTATTTGCCCATTAAAATCAACATATAAATTGGGCGCTGATGTAGTTGTGGAAGCATATGCTCCCTGACAGAACATGGTTGTTGTGCTTCCATTTCCAAACCTAACCTGATTGGAAGCAGTTGCCTGCACCCCATTCCCAATGGCAACAATATTTGTAAATGAGTTTGTTGAAGCGGATGCCTGGTAACCAATAAGCACGTTACTGCTTCCAGTATGATTTGCACCTGCTTCGTGTCCTAAAAAGATATTGTTTGTTCCGGTTGTTAATGCTGCACCTGCTTGAGAGCCAATGGAAATATTTCTGCTACCTGACAATATGATTTTATGGCTCTCGTAGCCAATTGAGATGTTATCTGATCCCGTTGATCCGCTAGTATTACCATAACCTGCATATGCACCAAGGGCAACATTCTTTGTGGCACCAGTATAGCTGTACTGACCTGCTCTTGAACCAATATAGGTGTTAAAATCACCATTTCGATGATAGTAACCTGTGGCATTGCCAACAAAAGTATTCTCGTTACCTCCCTGGTTCTGATAACCAGCATTATTACCTAAAAAAGTGTTCCTAATCCCGATGGTGCTGTTCCATCCAGCCCCATTGCCAAAGAAAGAGTTGTAGTAACCATATGTATTGCTCTGACCTGCTCTTGTACCATAGAACGAGTTAAACTTACCAGTAAGATCACCCACATCACCCGTTTCATTAATGGTGTTTTGTCCTGCTTCGGATCCAACAAATGTATTGTAAACCGTGGTTTCTCCCTTTTCCCCAGCTAAATACCCAATGAAAACATTTTTTTCTCCAATAGAATTGGAATGTCCTGCCTGATAACCCAAAAACACATTATCCACACCTTCAGTATTACTTTTTCCAGTTTCAAATCCGAGGAAGACATTGTATTGTCCAGTGGAATTGTTGAAGCCCGATTCGGTTCCGATAAAAATATTTGAATTGGCCGTTGTATTACTATATCCTGCCAGTGCACCGATAAAAACATTTTCCGATCCGGAAGTATTGAAGTTCGCCACCAGATCGCCCAGAAAAACGTTTTTCTGGGCATTTGTTAATCGCGAACCGATACTGGTACCCACCATCACATTGCTTTGACCCGAGAATGTTTCGCTGTTTGCAGTTTCGTGTCCGATAAGTACATTCCACGAGCCAAAGCTGCTCTGGGATGCCACATTATTACCAATCATAACATTTGCACCACCGGTTGTATTCATCTTTGCCACCTCGTAACCAATAGCAATGTTGGAATTCGTGGTAGTATTACTCATCCCTGCCAGATGCCCCAGAAAAACATTGTATTGTCCCTCGGTATTCTCAAAACCTGCCTGAGTTCCCAAAAATATATTGCTATTACCAGAGCTCAAATGGTTGCCAGCCCTTTCGCCGATAATTACATTGAAATCACCTGTTAAGCCGGTTACTGGACCTTCCCCAGCCTTATGTCCAATAAAAACATTGTCAATAGCCTCCTTTATATTTACCCCAGCTTCAACCCCTATTAATACATTTCGTTCCGATTCGCCAGTAAAATCGCTGTTACTCATCCCAGCAGAATTACCCAAAAATACATTGTTATCCCCGGCTCTATGCTCTCGACCTGCATTGAAACCCACAAAAACGTTCTGACTGCCTGCATCGGAGAATTGACCAGCTTGACTACCCAAAAAAGTGTTTTTTAACCCACCCGAAAGATTTTGTCCAGCGCTCTCTCCCACAAAGGTATTACTTGATCCGTTGTTGATTTGCCCGGCAAAGGTCCCCAAGAATGTATTGTAATTGCCAGAAGATAAGGTTTTGCCTGCTTCATTCCCTATAAAAACATTTTGAACACCCGATCCAATGAGTTCTCCGGTTTTGTATCCCATGAAAACATTTAATTGCGCGGTTGTACTACTCTTTCCGCTATATGGTCCAATATAGATATTATTTTTCCCCATAGTTGAGCCCTCAACTCCTTTACCCGCCTCAATTCCAATGTAAATATTATTATTGTAGTTTCCCGCTTCGGGGCCATCGAAGCCATGATAATATCCTGCATTCAATCCAATGAAGACATTGTCGCTATTCTTTTTGTTGGAATATCCCGCTCCTGATCCGATACAAATATTATTTCCAGCGGTGGAGTTGAGGTATCCAGCCTGAAAACCGATCAAAATATTATCAGCGCCCAAACTATTGGAGTAACCCGACTCAAATCCAAGGAATACGTTCCTTGACCCAAGATTTTCGTCAACTTCATCGCCTATATTACTGTAACCGCTCTTGTTGCCAATGAACACGTTGGAATGTCCAACAATATTCTCCTTACCCGTTTGATAACCAAAAAAAGTATTGAAAAGACCAGCAGTAGTGGTTCCAGGAGTTGTGTTTGCTCCCGACTCATGCCCAATAAAGTAGTTCTCGGGAGTAAGAAACATGAAATTTATAGGATCGGTTTTAAATCCTGTTAACCCACCTATGGCAAAACCACTTTTGTTGCCCTTACCAGTTTGATCCGTGTTAACGTAGACCCGTGTGCTATCGCGGGTAACCCGCAGGTACTCCTCGGGCAGGTTCTTAAAGCCGGTCAGCCCACCAATGGCGAAGCCACCCTTGTTACCCTTGCCCCCTCCAGCGACTGGCTCGGTATCGATGTAGAAACGGGTGCTGTCCTGCGCCACAAACATCAGCGCCACTGTGTCGGCCTTGAACCCCGTGAGTCCGCCGATGGCAAATCCGCCCTTATTGCCCTTCTCGCTGGGCTCACGGAGGTAAATGCGAACGCTGTCGGGGGTTACCCGGAAGTACTCCGTCTCGTTATCCTTGAACCCCGTGAGACCACCTATGGCAAACCCGCTCTTATTGCCCTTGGGCTCCTTGGCATCGTCCTCCACGTACATGCGCACCCCCTTCTCGTACACCGCGAATACGATCTTATCCTGGCTGTTGCGCACCACGAATAACGGTTCATCCTCTGCTGGTTGTGGGTCGTAGTTGACCACACCCACCCAGCCACCCTTAGTGGCATCGTAGTAGTAGAAGCTATTCTTGTCGGTATCGTAAACCAGCAGCCCGTTGGTAGGCGATGCGATGGCCTGCCGCTGAACGGTTGTGAGTCGGGGTATGAGCATCCCCTTATCAGTGGCCCTCACATCCAGAATGGATGAGGCATGGGGGGTTGATACACCTTCCTGCTCAGTGATTACGACTCCCTGTCCCAGCAGGAGGAATGGGAGGCAAAGCAGACATAGCATCCATGCTATGCGCATTGAATGGCGAATTTGTTGAGTTTTCATGGCATTAGGGTTTTTTAAGGAAGGCAAAACATATGCTGAAATATAGCTCGATTTTCGGAAAAAACCAAAAAAAGAAGCCATAAAATCAACGTTTTATGGCTTCTTCATTATGTTACGATCTTACTTAATCCACCTTCTCGCTATTTTTCAGACATCATCTGTTCAAGCCGCTCGAGTCGGGCTTTGAGGTCGGTGTTCTCATTTTGTAGTTTTTCTATCTCGTTTTGCTGCTCTTTTATGGCTTCAACCAAAAGAGCATTTACCGATGAATATTGCATAGCGTATGAATCATTCTCCTCATTATAGTCTACCACCTCTGGTATCACCCCAATGGCTTCCTGAGCAATAAAACCCATTTTTCTACCCTTTTCATAGCTATCCTTATCAATCCATTCGTAAGTTACACCTCTAAGCCTAGTTACCTTTTCCAATGGTGATTCTATTGTTTGAATATTCTTTTTTAGCCTTTCATCACTATCGTTGTACCAAGGAAATTTTCCTCCTGCAGTGCCATTTACAAAGAACAGACGGTAGCTTGAATTGTCGTTATGATTGCCTGCAATAACAACCATTTTGGCGCTTACAAAACTTCCATAAATTAATGGAGATGCACTTGAGGCATTGTTTATATAAAGTCGATCGTTAATGGCACCAATGTTATACCCTGCATAGTATCCTATGAATACGTTTCCACTACCCGAATTTTGGTATCCCGCCGCATAACCAATAGCAGTATTATTATTGCCAGTCCCAGCCCCAGCATCGTGCCCAACATAAGTGTTTTGATTGCCAGAAGTACTTTGTCCAGCCCAAGCACCTAAAAAAGTATTCTGGCTTGATGTGGTAGAAGCAGCATGTCCAGCATTAGTTCCCATTATTGTATTGGCATATCCTGTAGTAATAGTCCTTCCAGCATACTGACCAAAGTATGCATTTCCGTTTGCTGTTGTATTTGCCAATCCTGCATGTCTCCCGACAAAGGTGTTAGCATAACCTGTAGTATTTGCCCTACCAGCTTGATAACCAAGGAATACATTATAACACCCCTGATCTACTTCGGCTGTTCCAGCATTATTATAACCTGCTTCGTAACCTAAAAATACATTGTAGTGCCCAGTAGCATTGGAATAACCACTTCGATATCCAACAAAAGCATTGTATTGACCAGTAGTGTTGCCTCTCCCGCTTTGGTAGCCGAGAAAAACATTAGAGTATGCTGTTGAACTTGAATAGCCAGATTCGTGGCCCAGAAAAACATTGTACATTCCTGTAGTATTGGAATAACCGCTTTGATTTCCTAAAAACACATTGTAACTGCCACGTGTTAAAGATGCGTGACCAATATTACTAAAACCAGCTTGATAACCAATGAAAACATTTCTGAAGGCTCTAGTAGTTGCCTGTCCCGCCTGATAGCCCATAAATGTATTATAAAGTCCGGTAGTTAATGATTTACCTGCATCCTGACCGATAAGGTAGTTATCTGGAGTAATACTCATATATCCTGCCAGATTGGATTTATTTCCAAAGTTTTCTGTACCACCAAAATCGCTATCCAATGAGGGAATCTGCGATCTATCGCCCTGTTCCTTAAACCCGGTTAGCCCTCCAATGGCGAAGCCACTCTTATTGCCCTTGCCCGGTAAGTCGGTGTCGAACAGCACGTGGGTGTAACCGCGCGATACCCTGAAGTAGTCCTCGCCGGTATCCTTGAAACCTGTTAATCCGCCAATGGCAAAACCACCCTTATTGCCCTTGGTGTCTATTGTTGGATCGCCATCAATAAAAATCCGTACACCCTTTTCGTAAACCGCAAAAACTATGTGTCCCTGGCTATTACGAACTGCAAAGAGAAGGTCGGAGGCATCAGTTGCTTGCTTTACTATCACCCCCTGGGCTTTTATTTTACCGGCCACATCCAGCTTTTCCGAGGGCGATGTAGTGCTTATACCCACGTTAGTGCCATTGTCGTACAACACCCCAATACCAATTGCTGATGCTCCTGTCCACCGGGTAACATAGCTGGTTGTACCTGTACCCGTAACCATATTGGTGTGGGTGTGGTTGCCCAAGGATACTGTTGTACTTGTTGTACCCGTGGGAATCCTTGCAATGGGCACCGTACCGCTTGTCAAATTGCTGGCATCTAGTGAGGTTAAATAACCACCATGCCCATAGAAACGTGTGGCATAAAGATATCCATCGTAGTTGGTTCGATTGGAGTTGGTGGGTGCAGTGGTTCCTGAGTAGAAGCTCCCTGCGGTTTTGGTACTGCCGCTGTGCTGCATTACCCCCGCCGTTGAGCTGGAGGGTAGCTGGGTGGTGATGGCGTGAGTGTGCGAGGTGGCCGTCAGCGCATTCGTGGTGGAAGAGGTCAGCGTGCCGGGGGTACCCAGGGTTACAGTTCCCGTGCTCGTGATGGTGGTGAAGTTCATCCCATCCCCAGCGGTTATGCTGGTCACGGTGCCCATCCCGCTATGTGTATGGTTGCCAGCAGCATAGTTGGTGGAGCCCGTGCCGATGTTGGTGTTGTTGGCCGAGTAGACCCTTGTTCCACCATCGTATAGCTGCGTGGCGTAAAGGTAGCCCGAGTAGTTCAGCCGCTGGGTGCCGCTCGGATTCGTCGTTCCGCTGCTGAAGGCGCTGGCGGTGTTGGTTGTGCCCGTGTACCGCACGAAGGATGAGCTGGTGGAGCCCGCCAGCACCCCCCTGTCGCTGCTCAAAGTGCCTGACGTGATGTCGGTGGCGGCATGGGTGTGGCTCGCTGCGGCTGCTCCAATGTTGGAGAGTACCTGTGCGGGGGTTCGCTGGGCCAGGGTGGTCTCACCCGAGGCGAAGATGTAGTTGCCCGTAGTGTAGCTGGCGATGCCTGTGCCTCCCTGTGCTACCGCCAGCGTGCCAGTGGTGATATCGGCGGCTGTATGGGTATGGCTCGCTGCAGCCGCTCCTATGTTGGAGAGCACCTGGGCGGGGGTTCGCTGGGCCAGGGTGGTCGCTCCCGAGGCGTAGATGTAGTTGCCCGTAGTGTAGCTGGCGATGCCTGTGCCTCCCCTTGCGACAGCCAGCGTGCCAGTGGTAATGTCGGCGGCGCTGTGGTTATGGTTCGAGGGGTTCTGCCACGTGGCCAGCCCGGTGGCATCGGAGGTGAGCAGCTTGCCGGCACCCGGAACACCGCCCTGTATTTTCACCTGCCCTACCACGTCGAGCTTGGCTCCGGGGTTGGTGGTGCCAATCCCCACGTTGGTGCCCGTGCTGTAGATCAGATCGCTGGCCTCCCAGCTGGTGCCGCTGTGGCGAAGCGTTTGTCCGGTGGTACCCGCCACCAGCGGTCCCTCAGGACCCTGAGGGCCTTCGGGTCCCTGGGGTGCCTGAAACTCTACCCAGTTTACCCCATCTTCCTTCGGAGGAGTGGGTGACTGGTGGCTATCGGTCTGGCAGATGTACATGGAGTTGACCCCTGGCGTGGTTGAAGACTCTGCAAAGACATAGTGTCCGGATTGGTATGTCTCCGAACCCGACCAGTTTCCCCGATTGGTTAGCCCTGTTCCCGCTTCGCCCTGAGGCCCCTGAGGTCCTTCTGGTCCCGGGATACCCTGCACCCCGTCCTGGGTCATCTGCTGCCAGCCCAGTGCTGTGTACACCCACGACTTCCCGTCGCCCGTGTTGTAGTAGGCATCGTTGATCGCT
>CAZDXY010000048.1:17201-25237 GCA_964509385.1 uncultured Rikenellaceae bacterium | reverse complement strand
TTAAACTAATAAAATTATAATTATCCATTTTTTAATGTATTAAAGATTGTTTACAGCCCAATCAATAAATTAATAAATAAGATATTGACTACTATAGACAAATGTATAAAATAACTAATCATAAGATTGTGTTTAAAATCCACATTGTGGGAATTTTATATACTGAAATTCAAATAAAAAATATTATTATAAATTTTATTTATTATTTATTATTCTTAATATCAATTACATAAAATGTGTATTGTGATTTTTGGCACGATTTTCTATTAAAATATATGCAGTGTTCCCCAACAACACAAATTATATATAGCTGCTTTTACAAGCAGTTGGGTTGCCCAGGTTCTACTTTTTGTCAGCCAAGCGTTTTTTCCACCCAATTAGTCCCAGATTCTTTCCGAGTCTGGGCAACCTTTTTTTAGTTAAGGTTGTAATAACTAAATATGCTAAACTATGTTAATATTGATATTATTTTTAAAATTAAACTTTAAGAACTTAATGAAATCTATAATTTTAACTTTTAAAAATTAACCTAATTATCCTATTTTAAAATGAAAACATTTAGATTCACTGCTATTACAATAGCTTTTATAATTATCAACCATGCTCTCTTTGCTCAACAGGGTGCCATTGACTGGAGTAATCCTGTTCCAATCGATAGCAAAGTGATCATTGGTAAGCTAGATAATGGGATGCGATATTACATTCGCAGCAACAATGAACCCAAAGAACGAGCTGAGTTTTACATTGTTCACAATGTGGGTGCCATACTTGAAGATGATGATCAGGATGGACTTGCTCATTTCACTGAACACATGGCATTTAACGGAACCCAAAATTTCCCCGATAAGGGCGTACTTCACTACCTTGAAAGTATCGGTGTAAAATTTGGCCATAATGTAAATGCATTTACAGGCCAGGATGTTACTGCATACAACCTGTCAAATGTTCCCCTAACTAGAGAAGGAATCATTGACTCTGCTCTACTGATCTTACATGATTGGTCAAGTTACATAGCCTTTGAAGATAAGGAGATCGATGCCGAACGTGGTGTAATAAGAGAAGAATGGAGAACAAGAAGAACAGGTGATTGGCGTGCAATGCAAGAAAAGTTTAAGTATTTATTTTACGGATCGAAGTATGCAGAAAGGGATGTAATTGGAAGTATTGACATAATAAATAATCATGAATATGAAACACTACGTCGTTTTTATCGCGATTGGTATCGTCCAGACTTACAGTCATTAATAATTGTTGGCGATTTCGATCCTCAGATGATGGAAGGTAAAGTGAAGGAGCTTTTCTCAAAAATTCCTGAAAGGGAAAATCGTGCACCTCGTCCAGAATTTGAAATTCCCAAACATAAGGAGATTTTAGTTGGCACTTTCATTGATCCTGAAATAACCAGGACGATGATTGAGGTATATTATAAACACCCTGTAACCCCTCATAACGAAAAGAACTTAGGCTATTTTCGTAAAAATATTATCCAGAATCTTTACTCCCAGATGCTTAATGCGCGCTTTAACGAACTGGTTCAAAAAGATAACCCTCCATTTGTTGCAGCTTATAATTACTATGGCAACCAAGTTCGTACAATGGCAACTTATGTCCTATTGGCAATTGCACGAGATAATGAACCTGTTAGGTCATTAGAAACTCTAGCTAGAGAAAACTTTAGGGTTTACCAACATGGTTTTACTCAAACAGAACTCGATAGAACCAAAGCTGACTACCTTAGAAGCCTTGAAAATAAGTACAAGGAAAGGGATAAGGTGAAGAACCAGAATCTGGTTTGGGAATTCTTCGCCCACTTTACTGAGAATGAACCAATACCAGGCATTGAATTTGAGTACATGTTCTCTCAGGCATTACTTCCCACCATTTCAATTGATGAGGTTAATGCATTGGCTAAAGAGTTGATTACTGACGAAAACCTTGTGATATTTATTAGCGCTTCGGAAAAGGAAAAAAACAATATTCCAAGCAGAGAAGAATTAGTTAGCATCTATCAAAAGGTAAAAGACTCCTCTATTGAGCCTTATGTTGATGACGTAAAAACAGAACCCCTTATCTCTGAGACTCCTAAAGCAGGTAAAGTAATCAAGGAAGTTGCAAATGAAAAACTAAAAGTTACAGAATGGCAACTTGAGAACGGTGTTAGGATAATAGTTAAACCCACCGATTTTAAGGAAGATGAGATTCTACTATATTCGTTTAGCCCTGGTGGTTTATCACTTGTTGATAGCAAAGATGTTCCCTCCGCTCAATTTGTTTCTACCATTGCAACAATGAGTGGAGTAGGCAATCATAGCCGCATTGACCTTGAAAAGATGCTCGCTGGAAAAATGGTAACTGTCAATCCATACCTAGGAGAAAATGAAGAAGGTTTTAATGGCAGCTGTTCTCCCAACGATTTGGAGGAAATGCTACAACTAGTCCATCTATACTTTACCAATCCTCGGTTTGATGAGTCATCGTTTAATGCTTACATGTCTAGGATGCAAGCAGTTTTACAGAATGCAGGTAACAACCCAAATATGATCTTCCGCGATTCCATCTCATACATTTCAAACGATAGGAATTTCCGCAAAAGGCCTTTGAATATTGCGTTGCTAAACGAAGTAAATCTGAAGAAAATAGAGACCATTTACCTTGACAGGTTTGCAGATGCAAGCGATTTCACCTTCGTTTTTGTGGGAAATATTGATTTTGACATACTAAAACCCCTAGTTGAAACCTATCTAGGCTCTCTTCCAAACATAAAAAGAAAAGAAAACTGGAAGGATAATAACATACGTTTTCCAAATGGACAAACTAAATATCCTTTCAACTTTGCCATGCAGGTTCCTAAAAGTTCATGCTTCATAGCCTACCAGTCATTTGCCAATTACAATTTTGAAAATCAGGTTTACGCCGATGCAATTGATCATGTATTAGATCTAAGGTATACAGAAGTAATCCGTGAAGACGAAGGGGGAACTTACAGTATTTCAACCTGGAGTAGCCTATCAAAATCACCGATCAATCAGGTGTCCATGAACATCTACTTCGATACTGACCCCGACAAGGCTATCCATTTAGTAGGGATTATCCATTCTGAATTTAAAAAGTTGATTAACGAAGGGCCAACTGAGGTTGATCTAAATAAAGCCAAAGAGTACTTCTTAAAGAATCGTCAGGAGAAACTCCGTGAAAATCGCTTCTGGTCATCTGCCATTAAGGAATACTACAACAATAATGTTGACATTATCACCGATTATGAAAATTTTGTTAAAAAGCTTAATGTTAAGGATGTTCAAAAAGCGGCTAAATCCTTGTTTAAGGAAGCCAACATGCTCGAAATTATCATGAGCCCCGAATAGAAGACCTACAATAATAACTTTATGGTCCAATCCCTTTTCGGGGATTGGACTTTTTTTATTAAACAAAAGGCATGTTAAGCTGTTGTTTTTATTACAATAAATCAAGTTTAACTATATCAATAAAAGTAATATGAACAACGCAATATTTAACTTCGAAAGACCACAGAACGAACCCGTTTTAATGTATGATTCATGTTCTCCAGAACGAATGGCACTTCTCGATGAAATAGAGAAGCAAAGTAAAACTGTACTAGAAATACCCCTGATTATTGGGGGTAAAGAGGTTAAAACTGGCAACATTGGAGAGTTAATCATACCACACGATAACAAAAAGGTTATAGCCCGTTACCACATGGCTGGTCCAAAAGAAGTGCAAATGGCAATAGAGGCAGCATTAGATGCCCATAAATACTGGTCAACGGTATCATGGGTTGAGCGGTCGAGTATTAACCTAAAAATAGCGGAACTTATTTCGAAGAAATATCGCCATAAGCTTAATGCTGCCACAATGGTTGGACAAGGGAAAAGTGTATTTCAGGCCGAGATAGATGCTGCCTGCGAAACCATTGATTTCTTACGTTTTAACTCCTACTTCATATCAGAGATATACAATCAGCAACCCCATTCTGAAACAGGAGTAGTTAATCGGACTGAATACAGGCCACTTGAAGGATTTGTGCTGGCAATTACACCCTTTAACTTTACAGCCATTGGATCGAATTTAAACATGGCCCCTGCTATAATGGGCAACACTGTGGTCTGGAAACCAGCAACCACTTCGTTACTATCAAATTATCTGCTTATGCAAATATTCAAAGAGGCAGGTCTTCCTGATGGGGTAATAAACTTTGTCCCAGGTAAAGGATCGGTTATTGGAGGAGTAGCAGTACCCCACCCAATGCTTGCAGGAATACATTTTACCGGTTCAACCTCAACATTCAATCAGCTATGGAAGCAGGTTGGTGAAAATTTGCATAAATACAAATCGTACCCAAAAATTGTTGGCGAAACAGGTGGTAAGGATTTCATTGTGGTACATCCATCAGCCGATATAGATGTTGCCGCAACGGCAATGATACGTGGTGCCTTTGAGTATCAGGGTCAAAAATGCTCTGCCGCATCAAGGGCATACATTCCAGAATCTCTATGGCATTCCATTAAGAGCCGTATGAGCGAGATGATGAATGAAATAAAAATTGGTGATGTGAAGGATTTTGGGAACTTTATGAACGCTGTAATTGATGAAGCGGCCTTCAATAATATTATGAACTACATCAATATAGCCAAACAATCGGCTAACGCCGAGGTAATTTTTGGTGGAAATGGAGATGCCTCCAAGGGTTGGTTTATAGAGCCAACTGTTGTTCTTGTCAAAGATCCACACTTTGTTACAATGGAAGAAGAGATATTTGGACCTGTACTTTCAGTTTTTGTTTACGACGATGAAAAATGGGATGAAACACTTAAGCTTGTTGATGAAACATCTCCGTACGGGTTGACAGGATCAATAATCTCAACCGATAGAAAAGCTTTAAATCAGGCATGTTCTGTATTACGCTACGCAGCTGGTAACTTCTACTTTAACGATAAGCCCACAGGTGCTGTTGTTGGACAACAACCTTTTGGTGGTGCCAGGGGAAGTGGAACCAATGATAAAGCAGGTGGTCCGTATAATCTCTTACGTTGGACAAGTCCTCGTACTGTAAAAGAAACACTTGTCCCACCCACTGATTTTAAGTACCCCTATATGGCATATAGGAATTGTGGGGGATAGGGTTAACAATAACGGTTTGTTTTATGAAACAAAAGGTTTTCTAATATTCATCGCTTTCTACATGCCCAAAAAAATGATGTGGAAAAGAAATCTTACATAACCACATTGCCTTAGTGTTCAATACACGATGTTTTGTATTCGTGTTCTATATCATTTTTTTCTTATTAAGCCAATTAATCATTTTATCAAGACTTAACTTTATATTTCCAATTGAACAATGATTACTTGCATTGTCTCTCTTTGTAAATACTATATCAGTTACCGATTTGGCATTTTTTAAAGATTTTATCAATGGATCATGCAGTTTAAATGGAATGAAATGGTCATCCTTTCCAGTAATCACCATAACGTCTTGTTTAATTCTATCAGCATGTAAATTTTCACCATTCATCTGCCATGCGTATTCAAATGCATCCATAGGAACATCTATTTTGGTAATGTACATGATATTACTATTTCTCCATGCTTCCATTCCTCCTTTTTTAATTCCTTTTAGAGCAACTTTATTTGACCCTTCTCTCATGTATTTTTTGAAGAAATCCATGAGCAAACGGGCAATTGCAGGAGGAATTTTATAATAATCGCATGCTCCACCTGTAGAAATCACCCATTTTATTCGGGGTTCAAAAGCTGCAGTCCTTAAACACAACCAACCGCCAAGTGATATTCCCAGCAAGGCGGCTTCTGAAATTTTGTAATAATCCAAAATTGTCTTAACAGGTTTTTCCCATTCAAAATCAAATGGAACATTAAATTTCTTAACAGATTTACCTTGCCCTGGCCCATCGAAAGCTATTACTTCATATCCATGAATAGTGAAATACCATGCTACTGAATAAAACTCCTCAATAAATGAATCAAAACCAATGTGAATAAGAATAGTCCCCTTTTTAATACTGGTTTTGATAGACATTTTTAAGACATGAAGAAATGATTCTTTGTAAGGCACTTTTTCAACATTCACCCCCTCCAATGGCATATTTGAATAAAACAAATCTGTAAACTTATCATAAAGTAGTTCCTTATGATCTTGACCGTAGAGAGTATAAAATTCAGCAGCACGATAAAAAAATGCAGCTTCTACGTATTTTTTAGAGTTGATTTTTTTTTCTGCCATCTCAACCATAATAGGTTTCCAGTCATCGAATTTTCGGACTTTTTCTCCAACAGATTTCAAGTCATTAAACGATAAATACCCTAGTGAATACCATCGGTTAAGCTGAAAATTAAATAATTGTTTACTGTGAAAACTATGGTAACCAACTGGAAATGTAAATAATGCGGAGTTCATTCTTGTTGTTTTTTATCAGGACGCTAGTTCATTTTATGAGTTTTCTTAATGAGCAATATGGCACCCAATAGTACAACCCAAAATGCTACTATACTCAATAGTAATATGCGTAACACATAATTGCCATTGATGAAAAAAGTAGTTAAGTCTGAAATAATCGAAGGATTTCTGATTACAATGAGAAATACAAGAGAAGCGGAAATATCTAAAACAGCAATCAATATTGATAGAATTGGAAACAGGAATGCTACTTGATAGAATTTTGATTTTGGGTTTACTGACCTTGCAATAATTAGAGTAATTGAGAAAAACATGAACATAAATCCACATGCAGACAGAATGTTCAATAAATACACATTAAGCAAATCATTCAGTTGACCCCTTTGTATAATTGAAGCTATTATTCCCCTGAAAATATCTGTTTCAAAGGATGTATATAATTCATTTACTTGATTTTGGGTAAGTAAACTGGATATTAAATGGTAATTGAAGTAGTAAATCGGACAGAAAAGGGCTATTCCAATTATCAGAATAAGCCGATTTAATTTCCTGTTTGGTTTATTTTTTAGGTAGTTTATCATTTCTTCAATACTTTATTTAGTTTCCAAACGATCTGAATTGGGAAAATTCCCTTCGATATTTTCAAGAATATGTTTCATATTTTCTCCCTCAGTTCTAATATGATAATCCATGTCGTTTAGCATCTTGATATTCTGTTTTTTGAATATTGTTCGAGATAGAAATTTGAATTTCATGTAAGTAATGTGTTTGAAAGTTGAATGTGTTCCATGGTTTTCAATTATCATTTCAATTTTTTCGGTTATTATTGAAAGAGGAAACGAAAATGTCATGGTAATTTTTTCACCCGGAATGCATTCGGATATTTTCCCGTTGTATTTTACCTTCTCTCCAATCATGTACTGCTCAGCATAAAAGGTTGCCCCAGCCTCAAATGGATATCCATTTGTCCATTGAAACAAAATATGGTCTTTTGGATGCCATGCAGAATAATTCTTTTCGATATTGATGAGAAATTCCCATACCTTATCGGGTGAAGTATTAACGTTCACTTCATGAACAAGTGTTATGCGTTTTTGCAATTTTGCTATTGTGTCCATATTGGTATTGTTTATTTTGGTGTCATTTAACTTTAATTCATTAAGTAGATTATTTGAATCGATGAATAAGTAACTTGGACTTGCATTTGCAAATTGACTAGGCCATATGACAAGTATCCCAACCTGAATCATTACTAACAAAAACCTATTTTTTAATGAGCTGATAAATGCTTTCATATCCGTTTTGCGTTTCAATTATACTTTTTTCTAAATTTTTTCTGTTTGATAGAACAGCTATTCCATGCCTTACATACATAAATAGCTTTGCCGTTTCGGTGATGTCAATGTTATCTCTTACCTCTCCTTTGTCGATGCTATTCAATATTGATTGAGACCAAATTTGTAGAGCCTTTTCATGCATCTCTTCAGAAATTTTATGATAATCAGGGTTTAAACGAAGAGCTTCTGCTGATAGCATAAAAAAGTCAGCCAACCCTATTTGCTTGTTTTTTAGCCATGTAACTTCATCGTACAGTTTTTTCTTGAGATGA
>CAZDXY010000048.1:0-17191 GCA_964509385.1 uncultured Rikenellaceae bacterium | reverse complement strand
TACACCATTTCCCATTGAAATGAATAGATCATCAATTATTGCAAAAAAAAGTTCCTTCTTATTGGCAAAATGATGGTACAAAGTTGCCCTGCCAATATCAAGTTCTTTCTGTATATCCGAAATACTTGTTCCGTAATAACCTTTATCAAGGAATATCACGAATGCTTTCTGCAGAATTGTTTGTCTTGTTTCCTTCATAATAAAACCGAATGTTCGTTCGACAAATGTAAAAACTTTTTTAATAAAAACATCTTAATTGAAAGATTTTTTTTAGGAATTGGAATTATCGCAAGAATCAGAGTGTTTGCTATTGATCATTTTCAATGGGAAACAATTATCTGCCCAAAAGATACTTGCATAACCAGCACAGATAAATACTATTTTTTTCGGCTTTCAAGCAGGCGGATGAATGAGAGCATTTCATCGCGAAAACGTGCAGCTTCAATAAAGTCGAGAGCCTTGGCGGCTGTTTCCATAGATTTTTTGGACTGCTGTATTGCTTTTTCAAGAGCATCAACTGACATGAATTGTACAACGGGATCGGCAGCGATATCTGCTTTTTCGGGTTCTGTGTAGTAGGGCTTCACCAAAGGTTTTTTACCAATTCCATCACCAAGGATGGATTTGTGAGCCTTTTGAATCTGCTGTGGTGTGATGCCATTTTCTTCGTTATACTTCAGCTGCTTCTCACGCCTACGATTGGTTTCATCAATGGTTATCTTCATTGAATTGGTAATTTTATCGGCATACATAATAACCTTACCATTGATGTTTCGTGCTGCCCTGCCTGCTGTTTGGGTAAGCGACCGCGCAGAGCGCAAAAATCCCTCCTTATCGGCATCGATTATGGCAACCAATGACACTTCCGGTAAGTCCAAACCTTCCCTTAACAAGTTAACTCCTACCAGCACATCGAAGGTACCCTTTCGAAGATCCTCTATTATCTCAACACGTTCTATAGTATCAACATCGGAATGGATATATCTACACTGAATTTCAAGCTTTTGTAAATATTTGACCAATTCCTCTGCCATCCTTTTAGTTAGCGTTGTAACCAAAACCCTCTCATTGTTTTGCGCACGCGCATTGATTTCTCCAATCAAATCGTCAACCTGGGTTAAACTAGGCCTTACTTCAATAACCGGATCCAGCAAACCAGTTGGTCGAATAAGCTGTTCAACAACCACCCCTCCAGTACGTTCAAGCTCAAAATCAGCAGGAGTTGCGCTAACATAGATAACCTGACCAACGATATTCTCAAATTCCTCAAACTTTAAAGGACGATTATCAATGGCTGCTGGAAGCCTAAAACCGTATTCGACCAGAGTTTGCTTGCGCGATCTATCGCCACCATACATGGCCCGAATTTGGGGAAGAGTAACATGACTCTCGTCAATAATTGTAACAAAATCATTAGGAAAGTAATCCAGTAAACAGAAAGGGCGCATACCAGCTGCCCTTCCATCAAAATAACGAGAGTAGTTTTCAATTCCTGAACAGTAGCCCAACTCCTTGATCATCTCCAGGTCATATTCAACTCTCTGAAGAATTCTCTTGGCCTCAAAATGTTTTCCAATGCTTTTAAAAAAATCGACCTGTTTAACAAGATCGTTTTGTATGGTAGAAATGGCCTGATTTATTCGTTGGCGTGTTGTAACAAAAATATTGGCAGGGTAAATAATTGCTTCTTCTAGCTCTTCAATAAGATTGCCCGAAATGGGTTCGAATTTTTCCAGTGTTTCTATTTCATCGCCCCAAAAAATGACACGATAAGCAAAATCGCCGTATGCGGCGAAAATATCAACCGTATCGCCTTTAACCCTAAACGTTCCATTGGAGAAATCTACCTCATTCCGGGAGTAAAGGCTATCCACTAATCTTCTAAGGAAAACATTTCGACTGAGGTGTTGACCTTTGGAAACCTTTACGGTATTGCTATGGAAATCGTCGGGATTCCCAATGCCGTAAATGCATGAAACAGATGATACGACAACAACATCCTTCCTTCCTGATAGTAATGAAGATGTTGTGCTTAGTCTTAACTTTTCTATTTCGCTATTTATGGAGAGATCCTTTTCAATGTATGTGTCGGTAACAGGAAGGTATGCTTCTGGTTGGTAGTAATCGTAGTATGAAACAAAATACTCGACAGCATTTTGTGGAAAAAACGACTTGAATTCGCTGTAAAGTTGAGCTGCCAAAGTCTTGTTATGGCTTAGTACTAGAGCTGGTCTATTAACTTTTGAAAGAACATTGGCAATGGTAAATGTTTTGCCCGATCCTGTTACTCCCAAAAGAGTTTGAAACTTCTCTTCCTGTTTAAGTCCATTTACCAGCTGATTTATGGCATTGGGTTGATCGCCTGTTGGTATAAAATCTGAAGTTAACTTAAAGTCCATAGAAAAGAATTATGATGTAAAAATAACTATTGCTGAGCAAAAAGTTACATATTTTAATGGATATGAATAAAGCAAAAAAAAAGTGATACCCTTGGTATCACAATAATATTAATTGAATGGTAAAAATTAGAAAGCTTTAATTTGAATAATATACGGAATCCAAAATGTCTTGAGCCACTGCTCTCTTAAAATAGTAATCCATTGTTTCCAGTAGTGTTTCTGAATGAATGGGCTTAGTAATGTATGCATTGCAACCCGCATTCAAACACATCTCCATATCACCAAGAACAGCACACGCAGTTTGAGCAATTACAGGGGTTTCTGGTATTATCTTCCTAATATGCTCGGTAGCCTGCAAGCCATTAATGCCAGTTAAACGGATATCCATTAAAACCATGTCAATATTTCTATTTTCATGGACAAGATTGATAGCAGTTTCACCATCAATGGCAATAAGGAGTTTTGCACCTGTGCGTGCTAAAATGGTTTGGAGTAGCATTAAACTTGATGAATCATCCTCAACAATGAGAACCACTTTGTCATGCCATAAGTACTTCTTTGTCACAATTTTATTTTTTAGTAGAAAATCAATGCAAGTTATAATTAATTTGTATAAAATAACATAATAATTTTTGTAATTTTTTCAACAATTAATCAGAATACGAATTTCTAATATGTTAATTTATTAATTTTCAATTAATTTATATTGTAATCAGGATTTGTGCATTGTTGATTTCAAATTCTATTTATTGCTTTAAATTGCTGAACTTATTTATATATAAATTGTTTTCATTGCTTAAATAATGTATATTACGAGAAAATCTTACTATGGGTAAAATTCTTCTACGGAGGATATTTACAGATAATATTTCGTCGGCACTAATATATCTAATAGGTGCATACATTTCTTTTTTAATTAGTTTTCAAAGTTTTCACTTTTTACCTATTTGGATTCCCATTGGGTTATCATCTGGCATCATTCTTTCTAGGGGAATATCAAATCTTCCAGGTATTATTGTTGCATCGCTTGTTTCGCATTTCTTCTTTGTCTTCAATGCATTTAGCACTGATTCAATACATTCGCTCACTATTATCTCGGTCATAGTAATAGTTTTAGTCGAAATGGGCGTTCTTTACCTTATACACTGGTACAAAGAATATAGCAAATGGACAGATTTCAAAAATTTTAAAGATTTTGATGGAAACCTATTCATTGTTCAATCCTTACTTTTTCCCATACCTTTAGTAATCGCATATGGTTGGTTTTTACTTCAAGCAAAGGTTTTTGATGAGATCATAAACACAACCTTTATCGCTTTATATTCTGGCATTTCTGCTTCACTGCTAGTTTTCACTCCTTTATATTTTTCGTGGAAAAAGAGTTATAAAAGCAAGTCTTTTGAAGATCATCAACATCTATTAAACTTTGCCGTTTTAGCTATATTTTTACTCCTAATCTTAATGAATCACTATATACCCCTTTTAAATGTAGGTTCAAAAATTCCCATTTTCCTTCTAGCATTTCCAGTACTACTCATAATATCAATTAAATACTCTCTGAAAATTTTCTCTTTTTCTCTAGCTTTATTTTGCTTAACATTTTTATACAAACCTACAATCCAAGAATTTCCGATTGAAGGATCAATGGTATACTACGCTGAGATACTAAGTTTTATGATTCTTATTTCGTTATCATCACTATATATCAAGGGTCAGAAATATGTCATAAATAGGACTAAAGATCAATTGAAGACAAACAAGGAATTTATTGAAAATGAAATTACCAGACAGGTTGATGAATACAAACAGCTTAACGACAAACTTTTGGGAGAGATAGAAAAACGTGGTATTGCTGAAAGGGAGTTGCTCAAGAACAGGAAATTGCTAACAGAAGCTCAAGAGATTAGCAAAATATCGACATGGGAATATTCTTTACCCCAAAAGAAATTTAAATGGATTTATCATAACGATCAAATATCAAATTTAAATGTTGACTTTGAGTCCTCATCCATTAAATCAATAGTCAAAAAGATACACCCTGATGATCTCGAAAGGCTTAAAAAGGTTAAAAAAGATATTTTCCAAAAGAATCGAGATTTCGAACTTGAAATTAGGCTATTAAACAAAACTGGTGGTTATGGCTACTACCTGGCAAGAGGTAGAAGTTTTATAGAAAACGGAAAAACTGTGAGAGTTCTAGGCTTACTGATGGATATTTCGGAAAGAAAGCAAGCGGGTTTGGAGCTGGCAGAAAAGGAACAAAAGTATCGGGCACTTTTTGATTCAAACATCGACCCCGTCTGTGTGATCGATGCTAAAAGCCTTATCGTACAGGATGTAAACCCTGCCTTTGAGGCTATTTATGGGTACGAAAGAGATGAAATAATAGGTGAATCCTATTTAAACCTAACCGCTCAACCCGATGATACCAAAACGGCAATCATATATGCTAACCAGAAAGGATACTATAGGGTAAGCAATATGGTTCATAAGCGAAAGCAGGGCGATGAGTTTTTTATTGAGGGTAACCTAATGATCTACTTGGTTAAGGATAAGAAGATGCTTTTCATCATAAGTCACGATATAACAAACCGTAAAGAGAATGAACTTCGACTGGCTGAACGAGAGCAGAAATTTCGCAGTTTTATTGAGTCAGACTTAATTGGTATGGCTGAATTTTCTATCGCAAAGCAATGGATTAGTTTCAATGAAAAGTTAACAAAGATTCTAGGTTATAGTTTGAAAGAGTTAAATTCAAAAACCTGGGATCAAATAACCAATGAAGAAGATTTAGAGGTTGAAATAAAACTATTCAAAAAAATTCTAACCCATGAAATGGAGGGATATACACTTGAAAAACGTTTTATTACAAAGAATTCTAATGAAGTTTTTTGCAAAGTTGCAGTAAAAGCAATTAAAACAACTAAATACACTATCTCCCATTTAATAATGATGGTAGATGATATTTCGGATAGAAAAAGAGTGGAGGCTGAACTTCGCGAAAGTAGGGCCCAGCTAAGGCAATCTCAATCGGTTGCCAAACTTGGTAGTATCAGGATACAACCCGGTTTAAACCAAGTAAACCTTTCCGACGAAACTTATGAAATTCTTGGTTACGGCTCAAAGAGACCAATTCTCACTCGTAGAGACTTCTTTAAGACTAACCTTCCAGGACGACATACCCGTTTTGAGCAAATTATCTGTGATCTTGAAAACGGAATGCCCTTTGAAGGGAGTCATGAGCAGTCATTTTTAACCCCCTCAGGAGATGTTAAATACGTGCTTATAAACTTCGGGGTTCTAAAGGACAATAGCCTTCAAGTTAAAGAAGTATTGATCACACTTGCTGATATAACCCGTATTAAGCAAGCCGAAATGGCTCTTCAAGAAACCAATGCTTTAAAGGATCAACTTTTTTCAATA
Organism: uncultured Rikenellaceae bacterium; assembly: GCA_964509385.1. GTDB lineage: Bacteria > Bacteroidota > Bacteroidia > Bacteroidales > Tenuifilaceae > MWFE01. The sequence continues at coordinate 11,369 of CAZDXY010000048.1, read as the reverse complement.
ATCGGACACGATCTTCGTTCACCCCTTGGTGCCATTAAGCAAATGACTGAAATATTACTAAACAACAAAAGGGAGATCGATGAATCATCAATGATAGCTGTTCTAACATCACTTAAAAAAACTAGTGATGAAACATATGATCTACTGGTTAACCTTCTTGAATGGGCAAAATCTCAGCAAATTGATAGTTTTAAACCTATCATTTCGGACCTTGTTACTCTTGTAAATCAAGTACTCTCAATAAGTCAAGGAATGGCCGATGCTAAAAACATTAGTCTTAAGAAGAGCCTACCATTAAATGCACCCGTAATTGTTGATGTTGAGATGATAAAAACCATATTGAGGAATTTAATTGGTAACAGCATTAAATTTACTCCTCAAATGGGTGTTGTAATGGTTAACATCGAAGAAATAAAAGAAACATTTAAGATAACCATATCCGATACTGGCAAGGGAATTCCTAAGGAAGATTTACCAAAGCTGTTTGACAACAAATCCACTATCACTACTACAGGTACAAACAACGAAAAAGGTACTGGGTTGGGTTTAAAACTTGTTAAAAAATTTGTTGAAAAAAATGGCGGAACCATCTCGGTAACATCAGAAATTGGTCAAGGTTCTGCTTTTAGTTTTACTATACCTAAGTTCATTGGGAACGACTAATTCATTATCCTTTCAAAATTATTTGTTAATTCACCAATTCTTTACTGAGCTTTTATTAGTAATTTTGATTTTTTGAAAAAAATCAAATGGATTTTTTAACACTAATTCTCCTGTCAATAGGACTTTCATTAGATTCTTTTGCAGTATCCGTTTCATGCGGTTTAATAAAAAAACAGATTTTATTCTGGCAAGCAGTTCGCATTGCTTTCTTTCTAGCCCTTTTTCAGGCATTTATGCCTGTAATTGGTTGGTTGGGAGGTATAAGCATCAAAGAATGGATCGAACCCATTGACCATTGGATTGCTTTTGGATTACTTGTCATTACTGGAATAAAAATGATCGTTGAAAGTCTAAAAGATGATTACAACAAACAATTAAATCCAATGGATTTAAAGTTTATTATTGGAATATCCATTGCAACAAGTATTGATGCTCTTGCAGTTGGAATAAGCTTTGCCATTGTAGAGGTTAACATATTATTGGCCATCATTATAATAGGGATAGTAACTTTTATTGCATCTATGCTGGGTATTCGTTTAGGCAAAGATTCTGGATATAAATTGGGGAAACGATTGGAAAAATTAGGTGGTGTAATCCTCATAGCCATTGGAGTTAAAATATTAATTGAACATTTGGTTGTATAGCAAAACTTATATCTAACCAAATAAAAACTGATTACCTAAAACTCCTCGTCGTAATAATCATTTTCATTTCCTTCTTCATCTTCATCACCAAGGTTTGTAGCATCGAAGCACTGAAAGACTAAAGCTTCCTCGCTGTTCATAATTACCCAAATATAGTAGAAACTATAACCTGTCTCTTCCTCGCTTCCGGGAATATTCTCTAACATTATACTATTTACAGGTTGCTCCTGTTCCTGATCACAGTAAACATCAGTAGAAAATATATCTGATCGATAATCACCATCCTCTTCAGAAAATTCATAAGCAATGGTACCAAAGCAAAAGATATCATTGTTGGTATAGCTTCTAATGGAAAAAATTTGTTGCCCTTCTTGGTTTTCCATGAAAAAAGCAAAGTAAAAATCGTCGCTAAACGATTCGGTTACATCAAGTGTATCCGCTGAGGTAACATACCAAGCATTGGTAATCTGAAAATATGAATAGTTAACAATTTCATCTTGCGCTTGAATAGCTAGAAAAGAAAACATAAACAGGATAAATGTTATACAAAAAAAATTATGCTTTTTCATGGGATTATGATTTATGTTATCATTTGAAGTTAAAAGTAAAAAGCAAACGCCTAAAATCGCTAGGCGTTTGCTTATTTTATTGATTGGTTAAAATTCAAAGTTAAAATAAAAAGTTAAGTCCAATGTACGTTCCACTAGTTCCATCGCGCTTATCGAAGGGGCGACCGTGGTCAATGGCAATAATAAAGTTTTGATTCATTACAATTCTTAATCCTCCGCCATAGCTCATATGAAGACCTTCCTTGTCGGGGCTAAATATTTGATCTTCGGTAATACCCAAGCCCACATCAGCAGGATCGATAAAATAATTGTTGAACTTAACTGGAGTAATAACCCTACCGCCATCCATAAATCCATTGAGCGAAAGATAAAAGTTCTGGTTAATGAAATGAAAGCGAACAAATTTCCAGCGTAGCTCAAGATTGGCATACGCAATGGCATCGCCAATGACACGATTACGGATCACCCCGCGAAGCGATTTTCCTCCCCCTAATCCTTCGGAAGTTGATCCTCTTAGGATTAGAGTAGTTATGTTGGGTTGCAGGTAAAATGGGCAATTGCCAAGTAAAGTAGTTTGGTATGCTAATCGGTATGCAAAAGTAAGCTTCTCAGGAAATAGGGTAAAGTACTGCCTGTAGGTGAGAGTAAACTTAAGATGCTCGTAATCTTTCCCAATTCCCATAAACGATGGAGCATAATTCAATACAGCTTCTGTCCAAATTCCTTTATTGGGATTTGGCTCATTGTCCCTTGTATCGAATACAATGCCTGCCTTGATGTATGTAACAAAACCACCCTCTGCCTCCTCGGGATCGATTATTCCCCAATTGACAAAATGCTCGTAAAGGGTTAAGGTGTCGGGAAGCTGATCAGCAGGATCCTTGCCTTTATTAAGCGGTTCAATATCAACCTTGCCAATATTGTAGTTATACAATCCAACTCCAGCAGCCCATCCAAAATTGTTCATGGGGAGTTTTCCTTGTAAATCAAGGGTATATCGGAATAACTTGCGATCGTACTTATAAAAAACTCGCGACATGTAGTTATCCAGGTCCTCATCATCTGTCCACGATGGATTGTATTGAGCTTCGTAACCATTAAAACCATAAAAGTCGTAGGTTTTATCTGTTAAATAGCTCAAGTCTGTGGTGAAACGTATTCCCGGAATAAGGGTTTTTGAATCGAAGAAAATTCGATTAATACCGCTTCCCTTGGTGAATCTAGACCATTCTATGTATAGGTTGTGCATAAAATCGGGGTACCTGCTTCCATCCCCATAATTGAATATATTTAGCAGAGCCCCATACTGAAAACCTAAATCAGAGTCAAATGAAACAACAGGGAGTCCCCCAAAATTCCAACCTGTTTTAACCTTTTCCACTTTTTCAACCTTGCTGTCTTTCGCATCGTCTTGAGCGATAGTATTATAGGCAAAAAGAATGCTGCCTACCAATATCAAAAGAAGGGATTTTAATTTCATGGCTCAATTTTTTAGTTTCCCAAATGTAAGATAATTATAAATTCCACAATCGCCTCCGAGAAAAAAAATGATAAAAGAAATTGGATTCGATAATCAATCGAATGATCTAATGATGTAAACATCATAATCCCCCAAATAGTTAAAGCCTAATTTTTTGTACAAGTTTATTGCGGGAATATTATCATGATGAACCTCTAATTTGATCTGAAAACCTTTATCCCTTGCAAAACGTATTGAATGCTCGGTTAACCTTTTGCCAATCCCTTTTCTCTGAAAATCGGTTTTTACACCTAAATGATGCAAATGTATCCTTCTGCCATCGAAGGTCATCCATGAAGTTCCAACTACCATGCCTTCGATTGTTGAGGCAATTAGCATCTTTCCTCCCATGGCTATACTCTGTTCAATAATTATCTTATTGTCTCCTCTATGGGCACCGCCCAAATCAATTTGTTTCCACAACTCAATAATTTGATCGTAATCGGATGGTTTATAGTCTCGTATGATTATATTTTTTAGCATAGAACAAACAATAATGAATTAACAATATCAAAGGTAAAATTTTTTGATTTAAAGAAATTTGGATTAATAATATGTTGACTTGTTATCCTTTTTAATGAATCCTTCTTATAACACTCCTGTCTAATCTGTTCAACTGCCGGATTAATTGTCGTCTGGTTAATATTCCCGATGAACGCACAGGAACAGAACTTTCTTTTAAGGCCAAGCAAACCCATGTGTTGCAAGTACGAAAGAGATGATAGTAGCGCTTTGATAGGAAATAATTTTTATAACTTTCCTGTAAAGTGGAAAGGATAATTTTACCATCCTCTTTTCTAATGAAACTATTAGCAATAAATCTGATAAGAGTATAATACTGCTCTTGAGTTAATTTTAGTTCAAAAAGTGTGGCATACGATTCATAATATAATACAGGGTCCGTTCTAAAACCATGTATTCTGATTACAGACTTGGTTGGAAATAGTATAGCTCGAAGAGCAAGTATAACGTTAATTCCAGGTTCCTGATAAAAAGCCTCATCGCCCCAACCAATATCCAGATAATTATGATGTTGAAATTGGTTTATTCCCTGCCAAAGGCTATCGGGAATTGAAGCGGTTTCAAGCACAATTCCCGTATGCCAACCTTCCTGAACAATGAAAATGGAGAAAAAAATTGGGTTTACATCATTGTAAGCAGTTACCCGATTACTAATTATGTAAAAAAGTAAAAAAGTAATTAATGCCTTTTTAAAGTAAAATACGAATGAATCAATAAACATACTTTCAACCAATGGATTACACACTATTTTTAGGTGTGTATCGATATGAAAGACCACATGGAACTTAACTATACCTTTAAGAAGTTGATCAACATTTCTGGTATGAGATTTTTCCTCTCATTGATAAAACCTAAAAATTCTTCTTTGGAGAACTTATTCCTATCAGCAATAAGTTCCTTAATTGCAAAAGGAAATAATACTAAAGAGATCATGCTGATATAGAACTGCTCAGGATCAATTTTTCGAATTCTTCCCGCTTCGGCTTCCACGATCAAATAATTGCAAAATTTTTCTGAATTGTATAAAGCCAATACAGCATTCATCGATTTAAGTTTATCTGGATTTCGATGAAGAGAAGACATAACAAACGAAACAAGCAAAGGATTTTCAACCAGCATATCGATGTATGCCCCAGTGTACTCTTTAACTTTTTCCTCTATGGATGTTTCAGCCTCAAGAATTTCTCTTAACTTAACTGCCTTATCTTTAACCAACATATCGAAGATAGTTTCAAACAGATTTTCCTTGGTTTGAAAGTAATAGTTCATAAGAGAAAGGTTAATGCCTGCCTTTGAGGCAATTTCTCTAACACCTACTTGATCGACTCCCTTTTTCAGAAAAAGTTTTGTAGCCGTTTTAAGGATTTTTTCGCGAGTTTTCTTTGAATCTCTAGTCATCTTTTTTAAATATTTTCCTACAAATATACAATAACAACAAATTTTATAACTAAATAAAGGAACAAATGTTTTAAACATTGTTCTATTTTTTAAAAAAATACTTATTATTGTTTATAGATTTAAAAGTGAAAAAAATCATCTCATAATAAAGTCATCAAAATGAAAAAAATAAAAAATCCCTTTATAAATAAAGAAGGTTATAACTGTTTTGGATGTTCTCCGAATAACTCCATCGGAATTAAACTTGATTTCTTTTTTGATGAAATTAACAATACTGTAATTTCAGAATGGGAACCAAACTTAAATCTTGTTGGTTACAACAACATTCTGCACGGGGGTATACAGGCTACATTACTTGATGAAATTGCCAGTTGGGTAGTTTACACTGTTCTAAAAACAGGAGGTGTTACGTCTCAAATGTGGGTCAGATACCGAAAGCCTGTAAATATCGATGATGGAAAAATCAGATTAATCGCAAGGTTGGATAAACATGAAAAACGATTAGCCGATATCAAAGTTGAATTATACAACGGAAAGGGTGAATTAAGCGCTGAAGCCAACCTCCAATATTTTATTTACCCTGAAGACATTGCTAAGGAAAAATTTGGCTATCCCGGAATTGAAAATTTTTTTAATTGAATTACTGGCAAAACTCTTCTGACTCCTCCCCTATTTTTCCTTTGCCAGACGATAGTAGTAATCTGCCTGCTTCTTGTTATCAAAACGGGTATAAATATTTCCCAAATAACTGGCAAACCGAGAATCGGGATTTAACTTATAAAGCCTCTCAAAGTAATCGCGTGAGGTTCTGAAATTAGCATTTATTTCCTCAAGAGCATCAAGCAATTGTTTATATTGACGGTTGGTCCTATTGCTTTCATAGGCTTTCATTTCATTTTGATAGCGCTCTTCAGCCGTACGATAGTAATAAAGTGCAAGGGTTTCAAGAGCATCGGTATTATTGCGATCCATCTTCAATAACTGATTAGCCAGCTTATTCATCTTATCCTCTTTCCCTAATCCACCATTAACCTTCATGTACCCAGAAAGCATTTTAACTTCGGAATGATACTTACTATCAAGCAAATGCCATAGCATTTCTGCTTTTTCCCAGTTTGCACTTTTAGCATAAGCTAAAAAAAGTTGTGCTTTGACCTGTGTTAATTCTTCTCCATCGGGATACTTTTCAAGGTAATCTTCAAGGTTATTTATTTCTCTAGAAAGGTTATCAATCTCAAGGTATGCTTTTGCCAAAGTTGTATAGGTTTTAGCAGTGGCGCTTGATGTTTGCTTTGCCTTCTCGAGATAATCAATGGTTTTGCTTGTTTGTTTCTCTTCCCATGCTGCAAGACCAGCATTCTGATAAATATTTCCTTCAACCTCTCGATTACTTTCAGTTTTAATTCTTATTATCTCATCATAAGCAATTATTGCAGCATTAAAATCATTGGTTTGATAAGCTGCTTGTGCTTCTAGATTTAGCTGTTTTAACTGTTTATTAACAGTACATGAAAAAATACAAATAGAAAATAGAATGAGAATTGAAAATCGGAATGTTTTCATTGAAAAAAAATATAATGAACTGCAAAGGTAAAAAAGTTTTACTTTTTATTGTTTATTAAAACGTTTACCAACTAAATCCTAATTTTTTGGATCCTTTAAGTATTCTTTAAGCAACCTTTCCAACTTATCAATTTTAGGCGATATAACCATTTGGCAGTATGGCTGATTTTTGTTATTGGCAAAATAATTCTGATGATAGTCCTCTGCCTTATAAAAAGCAGAAAATGGGGATATTTCTGTTACAATCGGAGATTTCCAGATAGCAGCCTGCTCGAGCATTTGCTTAACCTCTTCAGCAATCATTCTTTGGTCATCTGAGTGGTAGAAAATCGCGGAGCGATATTGGGTGCCCACATCAGCACCCTGACGATTTAATGTTGTGGGATCGTGAGTTTTAAAAAAAACCTCTAACAACTTAGCATAGCTTATTACCTTTGGATTGTATGTTATCTGAACCACCTCTGCATGTCCTGTTAAACCAGAAGTAACTTCACGATAAGTGGGATTGGGTATCTTTCCTCCTGAATACCCTGACTGAACCTTTTCAACTCCATTTAGCCTGATAAACACAGCCTCAACACACCAAAAACACCCAGCCCCAAGAGTGGCAACCTCAAAATTATCTTTTCTCATTTTATTTTGTCCATTTACTCTGCTATAAGCAGAAACAATAGAAATTGAAAAAAACAAAAGAAAAATAACTCTACTGTTCATTTTTTTCATTATTAAACAAATAAGTTGTATTGAATGTTCGATTAGAATAGTTTTAAAAACAAACAAGGGATGGTTAAAACCCTCCCTTGTTTTCCACGAGTTTTGAATCTATTAATTTTTGGATTTTAAATTAATTATCTGTTGCTTGAGCTGTTCTATTTCTGCCTCATATGCTTTCCTCAATGCCTCCTCTCTTTGTTTTTGCTCTTCAGCTTTCCTGCCCATCTCCTCCTGAGTGGCCTGCAATTCCTCCATGTTCTGACGCATTTCCTCTTCCTGAGCCTTCATTTCTTCGGCTTGTTGTTGCGATTGCTCCAATAACAAGCGAGTTTTTGTGTTAATTTTTACTGATAAAATTGACGAAGCAATACTCTCTGCAATTTTCTCTAAAAGTTCCACCTCATGTACTTCCATCTTACTGAATGATGCCATTTCGAGAACACCCACAACGGATTCATCATGTTTCAAAGGTACTAAAACCACAAAGCGAGGGGTTGCTTTACCCAAGCCAGAAGTGATAAAGACATAATCTTCAGGGATTTCAGTTAGCTGAATGGTTTCCTTCTCCATTGCACAGGCACCAACCAAACCTTCACCTAGCTCTACCCTTTTATTTACAAACTTCTTACGATCCCAAGCAAAAGCAGCTATAAACTGAAAGAATATATCATTTTTATCGTCATCATTGAGAATAAACATTCCTGCTTGGTTTGTTTTAAAATACTTAACAAGATTTCTAACAATTTCATCTGCCAGATTCTGTATGCTATCGCTATTCTGCCTTAAAATATCGGAGAAAAGTGCAAAACCTTCATTTGACCAAGCTCTCTTGGTATCTTCTACTTTTCTATTATCCTCTTCTTCCTTTGCATGTTTGAGGCTATCGCGCATGTCGAGTAGAGATTTCCCGAGGATGTCTTTATCGCTTAGCATATCTAATTTACTGGTTAACCTACCATTCCCTATGTCCAAGGCAAAGGAAGTTTTTTGATTTAGCCCCTCTATTGTAGTATTTAATGCTTTAGCCATTTCCTCCACCTCATCTCCAGAATCGATTTTTAGAGATAGTTTACTGGAAATCTCTCCCATTGCCATTCTATTGAGCGAATCTGTTATCCTCACAATGGGACGTGTTAAATTGTCTGAAATGAATATTAAGATAATAAAAATTACAATCAATCCAAAAAATCCAACACCCAGGGAGATAAACAAAGTTCGGTTTGCTTCAGCTAAAACTTCTCTTTGTGGTATAGAAAGTACCAAAGACCAATAAGAACTCACCCCTTCCACATGAATTGGAGTAAAGGTCATTGTATGAGTCTCACCTTCAACTTCACGGATGAATTCAAAGTTCTCTCCTTTTTTAATACGCTGAATAATATTATGGGTCTTAACCTCAAGGGGTAAAACAGCTGATATATTTTTAAAAATCAACGATCCGTCGGGGTGTCCAGCAATTACACCATCATTGGAAATTAAAAATGCATATCCCCCCTCAACAAGATCAACTGTTTTTACAAGTTCTTGTAAATAGGTTAGCTCAACATCTAATCCAATTAGCCCCATAAATTTTCCATTGATTTTTATTGGCGAAGCTATAGTAGTCATTAACCTAGCTTCCCTAACATCATCTTGAACCTGATCAAGATATGGTTCCCATACATCATCGGCATTCTTTCTCTTAAATTGACCATACCTCTCAGGGTCACCATCAATGCTCCTCTCTTCAATGGCATTAACGAATTCTTCGCCATCCCTTAGAACGTACATTAATATTCGTCCATATTCTTTAGAATAACCAGGTATATAGCCATAATACTCCCAACTATCCCATATAATGTAAACATGAGGATTTGACTTTAAAACAGGCAAATACATGCTCATGAAAAGTTCTTGCCATAATTTTGGCGACAAGTTTTGGTATACTGAAAAAGCCTGCGAAAGGGTTCTGGTTATTGTAAGATTCTTCTCAAAAAAACGTTGAATTTCACCGGCTGAATTCTGAGCTATAAGTAATGATTTTTCTTTTGTTTCCTTTAGAATTGTTTGACGAGAATTGAAAACTATATAACCCAGGGTGATTAGATAGAAAAAGGTGAAAAGTGATAAAATGTAAAAAAAAATCTTTTGGCGAATCTTAAGTTTAACTTTCATAGCAATAAGAGTTATTTTTGGCTAAAATAATGTTTTTTTTGCTTGAATGTAATCTTACCTTTAATATTCAAACCTTTAATACACTCTGTTAAAATTTTTACTCTATTCAATTATAACACTAATCAAAAAAAACAGGGTTAAAATTTATCAGATACACCTTTTCAGTTGCACGGGTTAAAGCTGTATATAACCATCTAATATATTCCCGATTAATCATATCTTCCCTGAAGAATCCCTGATCTATGTATACTTCTCTCCACTGACCTCCCTGTGCTTTGTGGCATGTTACTGCATAAGCAAACTTAACCTGTAGGGCATTAAAATGAACATCATCGTTAATTTTGCTAATTCTTGTCTTCCTGTTTTGAATATATGCGTAATCCTCAGAAATGCTATTAAAAAGTTCCTTTGATTTCTCAACAGGGAGTGATGGTCCATCGATATCTAATGTGTCAAGTAAAATGGTAACGTTCAACTCCTGCTGTTGGTAATCGATAAGGCGAACAGAAACATCGGCAAATCTAAATCCGTAAAGTTCCTTAACCTTTAATATCCTTATTACTTCAACTATATCTCCATTGGCAATGAAACTAACCTCGGGAACGTTTTCAACCCAGAAGTAGTTGTTCTTCACTACCATAAGAAAATCACCAGGTGATAATTCTTCTTCACGCCAAAGTATTCTATTTCTGATCCCCTGATTGTACTTATTCGCCCTTTTATTGGAGTAGTTAATTACAACGGTATCCACAGTTCCTGCCCTTGAATAACTCGACTCTAAACTCTCCAAGAAATCGGAACCTGTAATTTTTTCAATGTCATTAAAACCTTCAACCTGAAATTTAGGTATTTGGATTTTATCCAACTCAAGCATTTCACGTATTTTAGTAGCATTGAAGAGTATCCCAGAGTCTTTCGCTTGCCTTACAACCTCTCCAAGGGTAATCTCTATTACATCAAAGCCAAAGGTCTGTAGAACAGATTTGTCGAGTGCAGGACTTATGGCTAGTTTAACTGGAGGAAGTTGGGCTATATCTCCTACTAGCATTAATTTACACTCCTCTCCACTGGAAATGAATTGGATTAAATCGTCAAGTAAACGACCAGAACCAAAAGTGGAATCATCAGTTGAATTATTACTTATCATTGATGCTTCATCCACAATGAAAACAGCATTTTTTAGGGTATTTCTATTTAATACAAACTTGCCAAATCCATCCTTTTGCGATTGTTTTCGGTATATCCACTTATGGATTGTATAGGCTGGATAACCTGAATATGAAGATAGAACTTTGGCTGCTCTTCCAGTGGGTGCAAGCAAAACAACTTTTATCCTTGCAGAAATAAGACTTTTAACACATGCAGAAATGAGAGTTGTTTTTCCAGTTCCGGCATATCCCTTCAAAAGAAAGCAGCACGAAGAATTTTTGCTAACAAAAAAATCAGAAAGCAGACCCGATGTAACCTCTTGACTGTTTGTTAAATCGAATCCTAAATTCTTAATAATTTGATTCTTTATGCTGTTTTTTTGCATAGAATTGCGGAATTATATCAACGTGTTATTTAAAAATTAATTATATGTTTTTAAATTTGCACACAAACTTAAACTAAATTGAGTAAAAT
>CAZDXY010000047.1:0-25853 GCA_964509385.1 uncultured Rikenellaceae bacterium | reverse complement strand
AAATAAGGGGAACGAAGCAAACATACCTGCCGCAAACATTACCAAAGTGGTAAAGGTGAACTCCCACTTACGACCGATGGAATTGATCACCATATTCTTCTCCTCCTTGGTTTTTCCAAGGATATCGATAAGGGTTTGTCCTCCCTGCACGAAGAGCAGGAAAACCAGCAGCGATCCAACAACCGACATCAGAAACCACCAGTAGTGCTGAAGCTGCAAATGGGTAAGTGCGCTAAACATGGGTACCTCCTTCCTTATTATCTTTGTTATCGGGTCCTTTACGGATAGTTGTTATCATAATTTTCACCTCAGCTATCACCAGCAGGGAGAGCAAGGCCAGGAACAACCAGAATGTAAGTATCACAGCGTTGGAATTGATATTTGACGTGGACACCATAGTGGGCAGCAATCCCTGAATAGTCCATGGCTGGCGACCAACCTCGGCAACAATCCATCCCGCCATAGACGCTAAAAATGCAAGGGGAAAACTCCATATCCCTACGTGGAGCAACCATTTGTTTTTTTCGAGCCTATCCTTAACAGCAAATAACAGGAAACCTGCGGCAACTGCGATGAGGAAAAAACCGATCATAACCATAATCCTAAAACTATAGAAGATAAACGGGATATTTGGCATGATTCCCTCAGGTTTGTAGAGATGACCGTAACCCATGTAGTAGTAGTTCTCGCGGAAAGTTTCCATGGATCGCTCCATCAGCTCAAAATCACCCTCAGCCTGAGCGCTCTTATATGCTGCAAGAGCATCGAGTGCCATTTTCCCCATCTCCATTTTCTGCGAAGCAGAAAGAACGCCCTGCTTCTGATTGCCATAAACCAAATCGTTCACTCCGGGCACAAAAGCATCGAATTTTCGATAGCCAAGGAACGAAAGCAACTTGGGAATTTCAATCTTTACCACAAAATCGTCAATATCATCTCCAATCTTTTTACCCGGGTTAAGAATTCCGAAGGCTACCAGTCCGGCACCCTCCTTGCCATCGTACATCCCCTCCATGGCAGCGAGCTTTGCTGGTTGATGCTGTGCCACATTGTATGCTGAACCATCGCCTGTTAGAACAACAAAAAGGCTTGAGAGCAAACCAAATACCGATGCTAGTATAATACTACGCTTCACCAATAGTATATTTCTCTTCTTTAGCAAATACCAACCGCTTACGGCAATCACAAAAAAAGATGAAATGACAAAGCATGAAGCAATGGTATGTAGAAACTTGTTGATGGCGAAGGGCGACAGCAGAACCGTCCAGAAATCTACCATCTCGTGTCGTGCCGTATCGGGATTAAAAACCATGCCCACAGGGTTATTCATCCAGGCATTGGCCACTAAAATCCATAGCGATGAAATAGTTGCGCCCAATGCCACAAGGTAAATTGAAACCAGGTGGAATTTTTTGCTAACCCTACCCCATCCGAAGAACATCACTGCTATAAAAGTGGATTCAAGAAAGAAAGCCATTAACCCTTCAGCAGCAAGGGGCGCTCCAAAGATATCGCCCGATATCCATGAGTAGTTACTCCAGTTGGTGCCAAACTCAAGGCCAAGGATTATGCCCGTTCCCACACCAATGGCGAAGTTTATCCCAAAGAGTTTAGCCCAAAATTTGGCAATCTTCTCCCAGTGCGGATCGCCCGTTTTAACGTGAATGGTCTGCGCAAAGGCAATGATATAGGTTGTTCCAATGGTTATGGGCACAAAAAGCCAATGGATCATAGCGGTCATGGCAAACTGCAACCTACTCCAGTTTACCAGCGTCATGTCAATAAAATCGAACATAGAAAAAGGTTTTAGGTTTGTTCAGAAGATCTTTCATCACCTCATTGCTACGGTGCTCATCGCTCTCCCACTTAGGTTTGAGGTAGCGGGGAAAAAGAAATCCCTTTAGAAAGCCGTAGAAAATGAGAATTTTTAGGAAAACTATCAGCAGTAAAATCTTTGCCAATTGTGAACTTTTAATGGCTTTAAATATATAGGCAAATAATTGCCCTGTATTGAAAAGCAAGGACTTTAGCAATTTTTACAAAATCAAAATGTTAAAAATCAAACACACTATCAACCCATTAAACAGAAAAATGTTTAATTAATCAGAACTAATAGCCAATAAAATTAAAAAAAATGAATCAGGATTCAACTGCTTTAAGTTTTTTGATCAAACTATTTTCAACTTTTTTAGGTTAAAATTTGAATTTATAATAAAATGAACCTGTAACATAAGCTATTTGTTCATCATCTTATAATTGCCAAATAAAACTTTTTACATTTTTTAAGCATAAATAATATCGTAAATTAAGTTGATAAAAATAATTTATTAAACCTTTCGAAAGTAACCTTAGTTAAAAAGTGCTGATTAACATTTGTTTAAGGTTAATAAAAGTTAATACATACAAAAATATAAAAAGCATATAGATAAGTTTGATTAAAAAAAAGTGAAGCTGAGCCAAACTACTTTACTATTACTTTTAGCCAACATTGTTATGGGTCAATCAATGGATGAGGTAAAGGCAGAGTTAAAAGTATGCTTTCAGCTGATAGACTCAGTAGATCAAAAACCCATAGCAAATGCACATATAATAAACCTCAACAGGAAAAAAGGAACCATTTCCGATCCGTTGGGGTATTTTAAAATTCCTGTGGAAATATACAATACACTTATTATCACTGCATTAGGATACAAAGAGTTTACCTTATCAATTACAAATTCATTCACTTCTAAGGAAGATTATTACACAATAGTGCTATTGCCCATAAGCTATAAAATAGAGGCGGTTACAATAACCCGGTACAAGTCGTACTACAACTTTGTAAGAGATTTTGCCACCCGAGAAATCCCATTGACCGAAGATGAACAAAGGGTTGAAAAGCTAAGAAAAAGTATTAATGATGTTGATACCGATTCGTTGATTATGCCAAAACAGAACCCACACGAAATTCCATACCTAAAAATTATCGGCAAAACATGGTACTTCGGTGAAGATTGGTACTCGAAGCAGCAAAAAAAGATTGAGCAAAAGATTGAACTGACCCAAAAAATGGAAGGGATATATGACATTTTAAGTGCTGAAGGTATTGAAATACACACAGGACTTAAGGGCACTGATGCCATTGAATTCCTGTCGTTTTGCAAATTTTCGGAAAAATTTTTAGAAAATGCTACTGTGTATGATGTGCTAAAAGCAGTAATGGAAAAACTAAAAGAATTTAAAGCAGAAGCTGATAAAAAGTCGAATGATTAGGGATACAAGTTTTAAAAATTGGCAATTACCCCTTCCCTAGTCTGTCAAACTCCCATTTTAAGCTAAAGATATTTGAGTAACGCGAAAACCCAACATTACCCACATTGGTTAGGGCATAATCGAGGGAAATACCCCTAAACTTAATGCCAAGTCCTAAATTTGGTTGCAGGATGATGGCTGTTTTATCATCAAACTCTTTCACCCTTTGAAGATTATTGACCCCAGCCCTGATGAACAGAAGGTTAATATAGCCTAGTTCAACACCAAAACGAGGTTCAATGCTGGCAAAGTTCGATGAAATGGGTGTGTTTCGCCTACCATCAAAGTAGAAAACCCCGTTGAACTCTGCAAGTAGTGATATCTCATCGGAAAGGTTAAATGCTCTGGCAACACCAAGTGTAAGCTGTGGCATTGTAATCTCGAGGCTATTCTCAGGGGCACGGTTAAAGGTGCTGTCTCCAATGGTAATCTCCAGCTCATCGGCATTGAAGCTCCAGATGTTTAGCGTTGTGGTTACGTCCCTGAAGTTGGCTCCAAATTGCCAATCGTTTAGCTGGTAGCGAGCGGCTACATCAACACCAAAACCCCAGGCATTGGCAAACTTGCCCACGTTGCGATAAATTATCTTGGCGTTACCGCCAACCGAAAGCCCCTGTATAGGAAGGTTTCGTGCGTACGATAGCAGGAATGCGTAATCGGCTACGGAGAACATTTTTAGGCGGTCGTAGCTGAAGTTGCCATCAGCATCAATCAGGTCGGTGGTGTTTGGAATATCGTCAACGCCAAAGCGTATCACGCTGAATGCCAGCGCAGAGGCAGTATCGGGACGATGGGCAAAGCCCATGTAGTTGTATGCCGCCATGCCCGCAAAGTAGCTGGCGTGCATTCCGCCAACTTCCCATGCACGGTTCATTCCAGTAAGTCCTGCCGGGTTCCAATACGCCGACTCCACATCGGTGCTGGTGGCAACGCCAGTGTTACCCATTGCCAGCCACCTTGCTCCAACACCAATATTCAAAAAATCGTTACTATACTTGGCGGTTTGGGCAAATGCTGACAAGTGTAAAATCGAGATAAAAAATAAAAATACAACCCTTTTCATTGTTTATTAATTCGGGTAAAGGAATTAAATTCTTATTGAAGCTGCAAACTTAAAGCTTTTTGAATGTATATTAATACAGTTTTCAAATCAAATAACTTACTTTTGCCCTAATTATTGCATCAAACAGCAAAACCATGAGCACACTAAACCCAGTAAAGCATATCCCTAACACGCTAACCCTAATCAACCTTTTTATAGGATGCCTATCCATTGTTTCAGCATTTGAGGGCGATCTGCTTTTGGCCAGCTACCTTATTCTACTTGCTGCGGTTTTCGATTACCTCGATGGATTCGCGGCACGGTTGCTAAAAGCCTACTCGCCATTGGGCAAGGAACTCGACTCGCTCTCAGATTTGGTAAGTTTTGGTGTTGCCCCTTCTGTATTGCTATTCCACCTTCTAAAGGACTCGCTTGGCATTTCAGCCAGCGAAGGATTTACAACAGGTCACGTTCTACTCGCCATACCATTTATTGTTGCTGTTTTCTCCGCCCTTCGGTTGGCAATATTCAATCTTGATACTCAGCAAACCAACTCATTTATAGGACTCCCAACTCCAGCAAATGCAATTTTTATTGTTGGCTTGGTGCTTGGATTGAATAGCCCTTTCGGGGCTTGGTTCGAGGTTTTAACCTCTTCCTCTACAGCAATAATTGTGATGGTTTTGGTATTATCTGCGTTACTGGTTTCGCCCATTCCCATGTTCTCACTTAAGTTTAAGTCGTTTAATATTAAGGAAACATGGCAGCAGCAATTGCTAATCGTGCTGGCATTGATCACCATTTTTGCCCTTGGCAGGGCATCGGTTGCTCCGGTAATTCTACTGTATATTTTGATTTCAGTGATCAGTTGGCCGTTTAAGGTACGGTAATTTTCGAGATTAAACTCTAATCCCCATAACGGTAACATCATCTATTTGAGGGTTTGTCCCTTTCCATTTCTCAAAGGCCTCCTCAAGAAAATTTTTCTGCTCTACCATAGGCTTATCCG
The DNA here is from genome assembly GCA_964509385.1 of uncultured Rikenellaceae bacterium. GTDB lineage: Bacteria > Bacteroidota > Bacteroidia > Bacteroidales > Tenuifilaceae > MWFE01. Next base: position 20,511 of record CAZDXY010000047.1, on the reverse strand, counting down.
CATTGCTTACCAGCAAGTCTCTTAGGTTTTTAACCATAAACTTGGTGTTTTGTGAGCCGCCAAACTGATCCTGAAATCCATCGCTTGTTAAATAAATCGTGTCTCCTTTGTTTACTTTAATTTCATTATTTGTAAACGGTTTCATCACCTGATGAATGGCAACGGGTTGCTTATCGGGGCGTATTATTTGGAACTCTTTTTTTGCATTAACAATGTACAAGGGGTTGTTTGCTCCAGCATACTGTATCTGATTGGTATCGGTGTTTAAAACGCATAGCACCATGTCCATTCCATCCTGCTGTTCTTCCAGCTCCCCTTTCTGCTGGAGGGCATCGATTATGGATTCGCGCATCATATTAAGAACCTCGTTAGCCTGGGTAACCTCCTTTTTGGCAACAATTTCCTTTAGGAAGGAGATTCCTAGCATGCTCATAAACGCACCGGGAACACCATGCCCCGTGCAGTCGGCAACGGTAAATATCAACCAGTGGTTGATGCGGGTAGCCCAGTAGAAATCGCCCGAAACGATATCCTTGGGTTTGAACAGGATGAAGTGGTCACCCAGAATGCTTTCAGCAAAATTGGATCGGGGCAAAACTGCTGCCTGGATACGCTGGGCGTAGTTGATGCTATCGGTGATGTGCTTGTTCTGCTGTTCAATGCGCTCTTTTTGCTCTGTTACCTGATCGCGCTGGGCTTCTATCTCGTCGCGCTGAGCGATAATCTCCTCGTTCTGCGTTCGGATCTCCTCATTGGCCTCCTCCAACAGGGCGTTCTTCTGAGTTATGATGATGTTGCTCCTCTTCTTTTGCTGATAACCCCTGAAAATTAGCAATACTAACAGAGCCAAAAGCACCGATCCCCCGATGAAGAAGTTGCGCTGGGCGCGCTGGCGCTTGTTCTCAATCTCCTGCTTCTCAATAACCAGCTGCTGGTTCTCAATCTCTTGCTGCTTCTTCTCAGTCTCGTACTTGGTTTGCATTTCGGTAATGGCCTTGGTCTTCTCAAGTGAAAACAAACTATCGTTGGCAGTTATATAAATACTTGCATACTCCATGGCTTTTTTATGATTACCCATTTTTTGGTATGCGTTCATAAGTGTATTTGCAGCATCTTTTTTAATAGGTAATGCTCCCAATTCCTCTGATAACATCAAAGCTTTAATGCCATTTCTGATGGAACTATTCAAGTAGTTATTTCTATCAGCAGCTATCTCTTCAACGGAATCAGCAAGTAAAATGTAAAGCGATGCGATGTTAGTGTAAAGTATAGAAATGCCACTTTTATCGCCAATTTCATCTTTTAACTTTAATGATTCTTGGTAGTAGTCAATCGCTTTATCGTAATCACTCTGCAACTTATGATAATTTCCAATATTGATTAAACTCGACGAAATACCTCCTTTGTCGCCAATTTCTTTGTTAATTTTCAGTGCTTTATGAAAATACTCTATGGCTTGATTATAATTACCTTGATCCATAAAAAAATTCCCCACTTCGTTATAGTTGTTTGAAAGTCCACTTTTATCCCCAATATCTTCACTGATTTGTAGGGATTTCAGGTAGTACTCCCTTGCCAAATTTTGATTTCCCATGCTTTTTTGAACTAGAGCGATATTGGAATAATTAGTTGAGATCCCCTTTTTATCGCCAATTTCTTCTCTGATTCTGAGTGATTTCATGAAGTAATCAAAGGCTTGATCATAAGAACCCTTCTGCTTGTAAACTAATCCGATATTATTATAATTGTCTGCCAATCCCTTGGTATCGTATAGATCTTCATTTATTCTTGACGATACTAAATAGTATTCTATTGCCTTGTCGTAGTCGCCCTTGCCTAAGAAAATATTTCCCATATTACCGTATACCGACGATGCCCCCCGTTTGTCGCCAATTTCCTCACGGATGAGAACTGATTTTTGGTAATAAACAATGGCAGAATCGTAGTTTCCCCATTTCCAATGAACCAATCCGATGTTATTGTAGCTGCTTGCTATTCCTTTTTGGTCGCCTAGTTCTTTTCGTATTTCTAAAGACTTCAAGTAGTATTCCAAGGCTTCATTGTAATCTCCTTTTTCCCAATGTACTAGACCAATATTATTTAAACACACGGATATTCGTTTCTTATCTGAAAGTTCTTGGTCAAGCTTTAATGATTTTTTTAAAAAATCTATTGCCAATTCATAGTTTCCTTGCTGTGCATATACAATTCCTATTGAGTTGTAGTTGTTCGATATCCCCATTTTGTTACCAATCTTTTCATAAATAATTGCTGATTTTGTGAAAAACTCTATGGCTTGCTTGTATTTTCCTGTATTCGAATTGACTATACCTGAATAGTTTAACGCTTTTGCTTGTTGATTCTTGAGGTTTTTCGATTCAGCAAGCTGAAAGCAAATGCTATAATAGTGGAGAGCGGAGTCTGGGTAGTTTTCCTCAAAGAAATACCCAATTTCAAGATAAGCATTACACTTAGTGCTATCGTGTTCAGCTTTTAATACTTCATTCTTAAGGGAATCAACTTTGTTTTCCTGTCCACTGCTTGTTATAAAAGAACTGAGGAAAAGGGTTGCAAAACTTACAAAAGCATATAGATTCATGTCATTGTTTTTTTATGATCCAAATAACTAATGTTTTCCAAAGTGTCAGGACGTAAATGGCAGAAAAAAATGAAAAGTGATTATTTAGAACTTCCCAAATTGCATTGGGCAACTTTATACAAAGTTATGACTTTCAGAAACTAAAATCAAGTTAACTTGTTAGAAATTAGCATTAATTTACATGGTAAACTGTTGATTAACTAATTGAAATGAATAAAGATTTTTTCAAATATTTTAAATTTGATGAGTAAGATATTTTGGCTTCATTCGTTATACAAATTCTTATCAGTAATCAGGGAATTGATATCTTTACCTAATAATTCTTTTCATTATGCATAAATTTTCACCATCAACCGTAAAGTCCATCGCTGAAAATTTCGAAACTTTTGTGGATGCTGCATCCAACATCGCCAAGCAATTCCACTCCTCCGATACCACCGGTCACGACTGGTGGCATGTTTGGCGGGTGTGGAATTTGGCAAAACACATTGCCCAGCGCGAAGGCGCTAATATTCTAGAGGTTGAACTGGCAGCCCTGCTTCACGATATGGATGACCACAAGATTGATGGTGCCGATGGTGAAAATCTTCCCAATGCCCGAAAAACATTGCTTCAATTAAATGTTGATGCAGAATTGGTGGAAAAGGTAATTGGTATCATCAAGCAGGTTTCGTTTAAAGGCGCAAATGTTGATACCACTCCTTCATCCCTTGAAGCATGCGTGGTGCAGGATGCGGACAGGCTCGATGCCATTGGTGCCATTGGAGTTGCCCGAGCATTTGCATACGGCGGCTCGAAGAACCGTGAAATCTACAATCCAGAAGAAAAACCAACTCTCCATGGCTCATTCGAGGATTACAAAAGTTCAAAGGGCAGTACCCTAAACCATTTCTATGAGAAGCTACTCCTGCTAAAAGACAAGCTTAACACCAACACAGCCAAAGAAATAGCAATTGAACGGCATAGTTACATGGTGCGGTTTGTGGAACAGTTTTTGGATGAGTGGAATCTTAAAGACATAGAACACAGACAACGCTTATAAAATGGATAATCGCAGATTTTTTAATTTTAAACTGTTTATATCTAGTAATTTAAAGATGTCTCACTTCGTTCGACATGACAAGAAATGAAGATATTAGGAACAAGGGGGGAGGAAATGGGGTGCAAGTGTGGGCGTTAACACCACACTTGCACCCCATTTCCTCCCTTCAATGTATTAAAAAAATGTCATGTCGAACGAAGTGAGACATCTTTTCAAAAATCATTTTTTTTATCCATATTTTATACATTAAATTTTTTTTTATCAGTTTAAATCAGTCATATCAGCGTTCCATCAAAAAGAACAACAATGAAAAAAGTAGCCATCATCGACTTGGGAACCAACACCTTCAACCTTCTGGTTGCAGGGGTGAATGGCGATGGGACATATCAAATCATCCACAGCGGGAAGCTACCCGTTAAGCTGGGTGAGGGAGGGATTAACCAAAAGGTTATTGCTTCTCCAGCATACCAGCGTGGACTAAAAGCCATAGGAGAACACCTTCGCACCATTTTGCTTTACGGTGCAACCGAGATCTTTGCATTCGCCACATCGGCCACTCGTAATGCTACCAACGGCAAGGAGTTTGTAGGCGACATTAAAAACCTATACGGTATTGATGTTAAGGTAATTGGTGGCGATGAGGAGGCAGAACTTATCTATCTAGGGGTTAGGCAGGCTGTAAGCTTGAATGAGGAAAATGTTTTGATTATTGATATTGGCGGTGGTAGCAACGAGATAATCATTGGCAACAGCCAGCAGTACCATTGGAAGCGCAGCTACGATCTGGGAATATCGCGGTTGCTTCAAAAGTTTAATCCTTCCGATCCCATAAAGCCTAGCGAAATTGAGCTGGTTGAGAAGTATCTTGAGGTTGAACTTGCCGATATGGTTGAGCCCATGCGGAAATACCAACCCACCATGATCATCGGTAGTTCAGGATCGTTCGATACATACAGGAGTATTCTAACAGCTGCAAAAGTTATCGAGCCCAATGGCAATCCCAGCGTGAAGATCCCCCTCGAGGAATACCTAAAGTTGCATAATCATTTGATCGCCACTACCATAGAACAGCGAAACGCCATCCCTGGCATGGACCCCATGCGTGTTGAGATGATTGTGCTAGCAACCGTATTTACCAATTTTCTTATCAAAAAGTTTGGTATCGAGCGAATGATGCAATCGACGTATGCGCTAAAAGAGGGGGCGGTTTGGAAAATGATTAATTTGGAGATGAAAGTATAAGATAAGCAATATTTGCAATACTTGCTTAGGGTTGATTGCCTGATAAAACAACTCTTTCCCGTCAATCTATATGGATTCTAAATAAGGGTATTTTCTTAATCATTGTATATCTGTTATTTGGCTCATGTAATCTTGTGATTTTATAACCATAATTATATACAATAAACATCCGTTTAAAAAATCATTAAATTTCTTGACATATATAGCTTGATTATTTACCTTTGATCCAATGCGAAAAGTTTGAAAGAATTCCTTTTCTCATTTGGGATACCACCTCAGACCATTCGTTTTTTTTTTGCCTTTCGCCTAATATTGAGTTTATTAAAGTTTATCCAGTTCTGATTTGCCAATTTTCAGCAGAGCAAAAAAAGTTGTTGTATTTAAACCACAAAAACTTAACTCTATGAAAACTACCTATAAATACATCGGTTGGAGTATTTTGATGTTTGTATTTACAGTTATTATAAGTATAAACACATACTCTCAGTACAGCGATACGTACTATATTGGTACAGGACAGGATTTTGAAACCATACAGGGAGCCATTAATGCACTGGCATCTGATGGGATTGACGGTGCTGTAACAATGCTAATCAAATCGGGGAGCTACAACGAGCAGATTAGCATACCTGCAATCCCTGGGGCCAGTGCCGCCAACACCATTACATTTAGATCCGAGACCCTGAACCCCAATGATGTAATGATATACTTTGCCCCAACAACCAGTGGGGCAAATTGGGTTATTCAACTTAATGGATGTAGTTATATTACCCTGGAATATCTAAAAATTGTTAATACTACCACCGGTTCCTACGCAAAGGTAATTGCTTTTAATGGAACCACTGAGCACAACTCCATAAAGAATAATACCCTAATAGGTAAAAGCGGAAACCAAACAAGCAGCGATCAAGCGATTTTTTACCATTATCGCCAAAAAATTAATAGTACAGAAATATCGAACAACACATTTTTAGGTGGATCGTATGCCATTTACTTTGACATTTACAGCTACCCAGGAGAATTATCGAATGCCATAAAAATCAACTCAAACACCTTCAGTACACACCGAGGACTTTTCATTGAAGCGATCGATAAAGTTGAGATTATTGGGAATACCATATCAACGAACAATGGGAATAGCCTGTATTTGAACAGATGCAATCAGGATATAAAAGTGTTGAATAATAAGATAACCAGCTACGCAACTACTGCCCATAACGGAATGCTCCTTGAATTGTGTGAAGCATCCATCGCTTTTCGAGGAATAATTGCCAACAATGCTATATATGTTTACGATGATGGCAGCAATACCTCAAATCTAGGCATTGAATTAATTAACTGCACCTATCAGGATATTTACCATAATACGGTTTTTGTAAAGAATACAAGCAGTTCGGGGTATGCATGCCTAATCAATCAAGGGAATAACATGAAGATTAAGAATAATCTGTTTGCCGTTGAGAATAATGGATATGCCTTTGGTAACAATACTACTTTAACCGAGTGCAACAACAATAACTATTTCACTCCCGGTAATCACATTGCAAAGTGGAACAATGAGAACATCTATACCTTAGCCGATCTTAAAACAGCAAGCGGAGCTAATGCAAACTCAACGGACTACCTACCCAGCTTCGTTTCAACCGCTAATGTGGATGGTTTGATACCCCAAACGCATTGGCTGGATAACACGGGGGCAAATCTACTTAGCATGGTGCCTGAGGATATTGAAGGGGTTGCCAGAACCGAGACCCCCGATGTGGGAGCCTATGAATTTACAGTAGCAGATAACTCGACTTACAGCGGCAACCTTACCATTAAGGCCAGCGGTGGCGATTTCACTTCATTCAACGAAGCCATTGATGCGCTTAAGCTGCAGGGAATTTCTGGATCGATAAATGTACTTGTCGATCCAGGGACCTATTCTGAGCGGGTTGTTATCCCTGCAATACCCGGTGTCACCAGCGACAATACCATTACAATAACCTCGGCTACTGGCGATTCTACAACCGTTACCCTACAGTACGCCTCAACCTCCGAATCTAATAACTCAACCCTTATTTTCGACGGTGCCGATTATATTACTGTAAAAAAGATGACCCTGAGAAATACAGGAAGCACCTATGGACGGGTTATTACGCTGATAGGACATGCATCGAACATTACCATTGAAAACTGTGTGCTTGTGGGTAGTGGCAGTGCAGCAGAAACAACCAATAGGTCGATTATCTATGCCGATAAGCAAAAACCTCAGTGGCTCCTTGTTAAAAACAATAGTTTCAGCAACGGTTCCAACTCAATTACCCTAATCGGAATAACTTCTGATCGTTCGGATAAGGCAACCATAACGGGAAATGTTATCAGCGGTGGATATGCTTCGATAAAACTTTCCTACTACACCGACTTTGAGATTTCGGGAAACCAGATAAACAGCTTCACAAATATCGGATTTTACCTTTACTATTGCGCTTCTCCTTACTCTGTTAATGCAAATAAGCTGAGTTCAACAGTTACCCCAGGAAGGGGAATGCTCCTTGAACGTTGCTCTGGAACCAACGAAGGAGGTTTAATTTTCAACAACTTCGTGCATGTTGAGAACTCATCTGCAGTTTATGGGATCTATATGTACATTACTACCAGCAATACCAGCATATACAACAATAGCATTAATGTTGTGAGCAGTAACACGGGTAGCAGAGCTTTGTACTATTATTTTTCAACAAGCGCTGAAAACATAATCTTTAAAAATAATAACTACGTTGTGACCGGACCTGGCCTTCCCTTTCATGGCACTAGCAGCATCGGAATTACTGAGTCCGATTACAATAATTTCTTTACCTCAGGCACAAACATTGCAAACTGGGGAGGAACCAGCTACACTACTTTAGCCAGCCTAACAGCAGCCTCGGGTATGGATACCCACTCGGTTAACTTTGATCCAAACTACTTGTCGGATTCCGATCTCCATACAAACTCATACTGGCTCGACAATAAAGGTACACCCATTCCGGGTATAGTTACCCATGATATTGATGGTGAAGAACGTCATGCCACTACTCCCGATATTGGCGCCGATGAGTACACATCAACCTTAATCCCATTGGAAGGAGAATATACAATTGGGCCTACCGGTGATTTTGAAACTTTCAATATTGCCATTAATACGTTGGTTCAAAGAGGAGTTCTAGGGGATGTTGTGCTTAAGGTACAAAACGGCATCTATTATGAGCAAATGGTTATTCCCCAAATTGCAGGTGCATCGCTTGATGCCACCATAACCTTCGAGTCGGAAACAGGAAATGCTCAGGATGTTACCATTGCCTTCGATCCTGGTTTATCCAACAACTACATTGTCAAGTTTGAGGGAGGCGATTACCTAACGTTTCAAAAAATGACTTTCCAATCAGGAAGTAACCTGTATTCAAGAATATTCGTTTTCGAAGGGAAGTGTGAGCATAATGGAATAATTGACAACATCCTATATGGAAGATCTGAATCAACTTTAGATAATAAAGATGCTGTAATATTTGCAATGGATAATAATCCATTGATTCACAGCGCAACTATAACCGATAATTATTTCATCTACGGAAGTTACGGGATTTTCTTCGAAAATATTAATAGCACTTATGGAGAGAATCTGGTTGTTTCGAACAATGTGCTAAATACTTTTCAGCAAGGGATATACATAAAATATTTTAGCGCTCCCAAAATTGAGGACAATAACATTACTTTCATCCGAGCCGATGGGGTTGGGATAAATGCCCAGTACTGCTACAGCGCTACCAGTGCTTGTATGATTATCAGGAATAACAGGATATACGCTGATAACTATACGAATATTTCAACTTCGGGGGGAATATATCTAAATCAATGTAATGCCAACGAATCCTTCCGCGGACTAATCGCAAATAATATAGTTCGTCTTGGTATTGATAATAGCAGCAAATCATATGGTATTAACATTTCCAACTCCAGCTACCTTAATTTTTATTTCAATACGGTAAATATCACAAGCAATCATCTGGATGATATTGCATTCTATGCTACTAATAGCAACTACTTGAACATCAGTAACAATAACTTCGTACTAAAAGGGAATCTGGGGGATAAGAGTTCTTCACTGGGCTGGGCGTACTACATAAACAACTGCACCGTTAACGTTTCAAATTACAATAACTACTATTCTGCCAGGCGAAATTTTGCCCACTGGAATGGGATTAACTGCGAAACTCTTCAGGATTTGAGGAATGCCAATGGTAAGGATGCCAACTCGGTTAGCTATTTCCCAGCGTTTAGGGGAGGGAATAACGTTTACTCCAGCTCCTCTTGGATTGACAACAAAGGAACGCATATTGCTTCAGTAACCACTGATATCAATGGGAATCTTAGAAGCGAAACTACACCCGACATTGGTGCCTATGAGTTTACCTCAACCCTTACACCAATTCCACAGGGGACATTTACTGTAGGATTTGGCGGAGATTATCCGGATGCCGATTCGCTGGCAAATGCATTGATGGAATTAGGTATTGCCGGACCGGTGACCTTCAATTTCCTGGCGGGGTCGCATCTAAATACCAATTTTGCATTAAAGGATATTCCAGGTGCAAATGCCAACGATACTGTTATTGTCCAGTCACAATCAGGCAATCCTGCAAACACGATCATTTCATGCGTTCAAACCGAGACAAATAACTACATCGTTAAGCTTAACGGAACCGATTTTATTACTTTTCAAAACTTGACATTCAATGCTGGTGGGACAACCTATTCCTCCCTTTTCAGAATTGATGGTAACGCTAAGAATATCAACATCTTTAATAATGCTTTTAACGGAGCAACAACTAGTTCTGATGATCCGACCAATAAGTCATCTATTTACATTGCAGACAATCAAATTGTTGATAATTTACTTGTGAAAAACAACACTTTAAATAATAATAGCTGTGGAATTTACTTCGGGGGTTACGCAAGTTACAACCATTCAAACATAATAATACAGGAAAACACCTTTGATGGGCAATACCGGCAAATATATTTCTTAAGAACCAATAAACCGTATATCTTAAATAATACCTTGAATAATGGGAAAAGGTACGGTATCTATTTACACTATAGCCCAAATGATTCCAGGATAATCGGTAATAAAGTTTTTTCATCAAACACAAACTTCTATGGCATTTACATTTATTACTGCGATGGTACTACTGCAAATCGAGGGCTTATTGCCAATAACTTTGTTAGCGCAAACAGCTCGGCTTCCTATAATTCCCATGCCATAAAAGTGGATAATTCGAACTACCAAAAGATTTATCATAACTCAACTATGATTACCGGTGCAGGTGCCGGATCGGCCTTTGATGTTTACCTTGGCGGGAATATCCAGTCGGCAAACAATATCTTCACCAATTACGGCACTGATACCTATACATTTAAATCGCAGAACAATACCGCTATTACCGTATCCAACTACAACGATTTTTACTCTACCAGTTCAAGGAACATTCGTTACAATTCTGTTGACTATGCCACCCTTGCGGCATACCAGGCAACAAGTTTTTTGGATAACAACTCCCTTGCTGTTGATCCTGTATTCACCTCCACAACAGATTTTCATTTGCTTGGAGCATCACCGGTTATTGGAATAGCATTACCGCTTACCGATGTTACAACCGATATTGACAGCGAAGATCGTGATCCCTCCTCCCCCGATATGGGAGCCGACGAGTTCTCGTGCCTGTTTTTTATGCCACCCATAGTGCAGGATGCTTCGGGATGCTCAAACGAAGCTTGTCCAAGCTTGTATGCCGAAGGAACAAATATCAAGTGGTACAGCGATCCTGAACTTACCAACGAGATATGGTCAGCCAATACTTTTAACCCTGGAATTACTGTTGCTGGAGTTTATACTTACTATGTTACACAGGCAGAGGGAGAATGTACCAGCGTAGCTGCTGAGGTAACTTTGACCATCCATGCTGCTCCAATACTATCGGCTGAGATTACTCATATCGACTGCCAGGGTACTGATTTCGGCTCCATTAACCTTACCGTTAGCGGTAGCACTGGGCCCTTCAGTTACATTTGGTCGAACGATGAGATAACACAGGACATAACAGGATTGGCAGCCGGTGATTATACTGTTTGGGTTTCTGATATTAATGGGTGTTCAGAAACGGAAACATATACAGTGACAAGTCCTAGTGAGATCAACCTGCTTATAATAACCGAGGATACCGAATGCAACACCAATATGGGCAGTGCTACGGTTGTGGCATCGGGAGGAGAGGTTCCCTACACATATTACTGGACAACCGGTGAAACAGGAACTGTAATAGACAGTTTATACTCTGGTATTTACTTTGTTACCGTTACCGATGCGCTTGAATGTAGTCAGATAGGTGTTGCCACCATAAACGATATTGGGGGTCCTTCCATCACTGTTGAATCAGTTACAAATGTTTCCTGCTATGGGGGATCAAATGGGGCTATTTCCCTATCGGTATCTGGAGGAGCAAGTCCTTACGAGTATATATGGTCGAATGGTGCTATCACCGAGGATATTAATAACATACAGGCAGATCAATACGAAATACAAGTAACCGATAGCGAAGGTTGCAAAGCCGTTGAAAGTATTGTTGTAAGTGAACCTAGCCCTATTATAATATCCTTAAATATTACTCAAACCACCTGCGGGATGAATAACGGAGCAGCACAAGTTGTTGCAACTGGGGGCACCCCATCCTATTCGTATTTATGGTCAACTGGTAGTACCGCAAGCCAGATCAGTGGCTTAGGATTAGGGGTATATAACGTGGTTGTATCCGATGCCAATGCCTGCTCTGCAATCAAATACTTCTCCATCAGCGAGATTGGTGCTCCAACTGTTATCATCGATTCCATTTATAACGGTACCTGCGGCAATTCCGATGGGGCAATCTATATCTCTGTCTATGGAGCTTACGAAACATACACATACCTTTGGTCGAATGGTGCAGAAACCGAAGACTTAATTGGTGTCGACCCTGGCACATATCATGTTACTGTATCCGATGAGGGAGGTTGCGATGCCATTCAAATTGCCACCATTCCTGCCGATAAACCAGAACCTAACCCAATTTGCCTGGTTACAGTAGATTCCGATACTTACTGCAATGAAATTGTTTGGGAGAAGGAATATACTGCCGGCGTAAGCCATTACAACATCTACAAGGAGGGGTCACAAAGCGGTGTCTACAATCTGATTGGCAGTGTGGGCATGGATGAGGAAAGCGTGTTTGTGGATACACTTTCGAATGTCATGCAACGATCGTGGCGATACAAGATTTCAGTGGTTGACAGCTGTGGCGTTGAATCGATACTGAGCGAGCACCACAAAACCATGCACCTAACCATGAACTTGGGATTAAACAATTCGGTAAATCTTATTTGGGATCATTACGAAGGTTTTTTATACAGCACATATTACATCTATAGACGCTCCAACGCCGATTGGGAACTTATTGCCACTGTCCCCAGCAACCTTACATCCTATACAGATTTTGACCCGGTTCTTGATGAAACTTTGTATTATGTTATTGAAATTCAGCATCCATATGGGTGCGATCCGACCAAAACCAACCGGAATATTTCCCGCTCCAACGTAACCAAGGGAACAGAAATAGAAACAGTACCTCCCCCTGGAGTTCAAGATGTAACAGCTTGTACAAATGAGGAAATACCTGATCTATACGCAGAGGGTGAAAACATAACCTGGTACGACGATATCGACCTGCTAAATCAGGTAGGAACTGGAAATACCTATAGCCATGGATTAACAGAACCTGGTGTATATACCTTTTACGTAACCCAGACCATAAATGGTCTTCCTGGTCCCGCAGCCCAAGTAACTCTTACCATTTGGGCTGCCCCTGAATTATCAGCCATAATAACCAATATCGATTGTCAATATAATGAGTTTGGCTCTATTGACCTAACAGTAACCGGTAGCGATGGGCCATTCAATTACTTATGGTCAAACGATGAGATATCTCAGGACATTAACTATTTACCTGCAGGAAACTACACTGTTATTGTGTCGGATATCAATGGATGTTCGGAGATTGGGGAGTATGAAGTTCAAAGCCCTTCCGAAATTGTTCTGACAATCACCTCCCAAGATTCTGAATGCAATGCCAGTACCGGAAGTGCTAACGTTTCCGCGTCAAATGGAGTACCTCCCTATACCTATGAGTGGACAAATGGTGGAAGTGGAACCTCAATCAGTAATCTTTCATCCGGAATATACTTTGTTACTGTAGAGGATAGCCAGGGGTGCAGCCAACTTGGTGTTGCAACCATTAGTGATGTTGGAGGACCAACCATCACTGTACAATCGGTAACCGATGTTTCATGCTTTGGGGGATCGAATGGATCCATAAACATTTCGGTTTCAGGAGGTTCAACACCTTACATCTACGAATGGTCTAACGGGGCCATAACTGAGGATACCAACAATTTACCTGCAGGACTTTACGAAATTGAGGTTACAGATGCCATTGGCTGCAAGGCCACAGAAAGCATTTTTGTTTACCAGCCAGATCCCATTGGCTTAACGTTAGAGAAGGACAATTCATCCTGTGGCATGAGTAATGGAGCAGCTCAGGTAAGTGTTACGGGAGGAACTTCACCCTATAGCTACTCATGGTCTGCTGGAGGGAATAATCCACAAATATCCAATTTAAGTGCCGGTGCATACAGCATCACCGTAACCGATGCTAACACCTGCTCTAAAACCAAGTATTTCACAATCAGCGAAACCAGTGCTCCGGTAGTTATTGTTGACAATGTTATTCCCGGAAACTGTGGTAACTCCGACGGTGCAGCATATATAACAGTTTATGGTTCAGGCGAATCATACACCTACTTATGGTCAAACGGGAATGAATCAGAAGATTTGGTTGGAGTTGACCCAGATTTGTACCATGTTGCTGTATCCGATGAGTTGGAGTGTACAGCCTTTCAGATCATTCCGATACATGCCGTTAAGCCTGAGATAAATCCTTTATGCCTGATTTATGTGGATTCCACATTGAATAAGAATGTGGTTGTTTGGGAGAAACAGTACACCGAAAATGTTGATTCCTATAATATTTATAAGGAAGGCTCTCAGGCTGGAGTTTACAACCTAGCTGGCAGCGTTGACGTGAGCGAGCAAAGTATTTTCGTTGACGATGTATCGAATGCTTTGCAACGACCATGGAGGTACAGGATCAGTGTAGTTGATGAATGCGGGGTTGAATCGATGTTAAGCGAAAGCCATAAAACTATGCACTTGTCAATAAACCTTGAAGAGGATAATGACATCGTTCTCCATTGGAATCATTACAAAGGTTTCGATTTCGATTCATACTATATCCATCGACGCTCAAACTTGGGGTGGGAACAGATAGGATCAGTTTCAAGCAGTACGCTCTCCTTTACCGATGATAATCCAATATTGGATGAGTTTCTTTTCTACGTGATTGAAGTTCAGCATTCATCAGGATGCAATCCTGCAAAAACAGGTGTTAATTCGTCCTTTTCCAATGTAAGTAAAGGGGTTAAAATAGTTTCTGGTGTATTAATCTTCGATAGCCATATTCTATCGATCCACCTGTATCCAAATCCAAACGATGGTTCATTCATCGTTCGAATTGAAACATCAAAACAGCAAGAATTTTGGTATTCAATTTATAGCATCAGCGGGCAACTTATTGAGAAAGGGCCAATAGGAACTCTTTCAGGTAAATCTGAAAGGAAAATAATTATTCCCAATATTTCTAACGGAACATACTTCTTCAAGGTTCACGGAAACTATGGGACTGCTGTAAAAAAGATTGTTATCAATAAATAGGAATCGGGTAAAGTTGAGTGGAATATCTTATTAACTTTATTATAAGATTAAAAAAAGGTGACTCACTCATCAAAATTTATTTATAAATGAATATGTTCAAAAGCTATCATCAAAATCATCGGATTGCATTGATCCTTATTTTGGGATTTCTGTTCTTTTACCACCCTGGATTTACTCAATTCTCTAAGGAAACAGGGTTCTTTCCCATAAAGAATTTTACCCCGGAGGACTACAACAATGCCATGCCAAAGAACTCAGCAATCATTCAAGATTTAAGGGGTGTTATGTACTTTGCTAACGATGAGGGAGTACTGGAATATGATGGTATAAGATGGAAACTATATACCCTCTCAAATGGTGCATCAGTTCATTCACTAGCACTTGATATAAATGGCAGGGTTTATATTGGAGCTGTTAACGAATTTGGATACTTAGCACCTAATACAAATGGCAAACTCCAATACGTATCTCTTACAAATCAATTGGATGATAGTCTAAAAAACTCATTTACAGTCTGGAATGTACACTGTACCACCGATGGAGTTTATTTTCAGACCGATAACTACCTGTTCCGATGGGATGGTTCGGAAATAATTCACTGGAAGGCAAAAAGCGAGTTTCATACATCCTTCAAACTTAATGATAAAGTAATAACCAAACAAGTAAACGACGGGCTCTTCTATGTCGATAACAATAAATTGGTAGATGTTGAAGGCGATGAGTTGCTTCATAAAACTTCAATTTTTTCAATAATCCCTGAGGATAATGATGATTTCCTTGTTGTAACACGTGATAATGGTTTCTACAACTTAATACCTATCGATGGGTTTAATAGAGTGAGCGTAAATCCACTGTTCGAAGATCTTTTAAAAATAGTTAAGCCATTCAATTTAATCAATGCTCTTAAAATTAACGAAAACACTTATTCAATTGGCACATGGGGTTCGGGTTTACTTATTTTTCAGCATGGCCTTATCGTTCAGATAATTACCAAGAAATCGGGATTAAGTGATGAGGTTATTAATAATCAATTTCTTGACAAGGATGGTAATTTATGGCTAGCTCTTTCGGATGGAATTACAAAAATTGAAATTAACTCACCACTCTCGAAATTCACCGAGGAACTTGGCGTTGAGGGCAGTATTGTAGCCATAGCAAGATTTGATGAAAATCTTTATATAGCCACCGAAAGGGGTTTGCTACTTCTACTTTCGAGCGAATGGTCAGCAACAAATCTAATATATGATCAGAATAAGTTCAAGAAAGTTAAAACTTTTCTGGGGGGACTCTGGGACTTACTAAATTACGATTACGATGGTGAGCAATTCCTGCTTATTGCTTCGGACAACTCCGTACTTCAAATGGATAAAAATTTAAAATTCAAAGAAATATACGATTGTTATCCTTGGAGACTTTATCAGTCGAAAAAAAATCCTAAACACATTTTTGTGGGTCTTGATAATGGACTTACACTACTTGCCAGAAAGAATGGTAAATGGGATGTAGTATACGATTTTCCCGAAATTACCGAAAAGATTTTTACCATAGCTGAAGATGACGAAGGAAATCTTTGGCTTGGAACCAAGGGGCAGGGTGTAATTAAAATAAATGGAAATTCACTCGTTAAGTTTTCAAATTTAGAAATCGAAAGGTTCGATTTTTCATCAGGATTACCAGAAAACAGCGATATCTACCTAACAAATTATCTAGGGAAAATTATTTTCGGCACCAACAGAGGAATTTATGAGATCATCGAAAATTCAGATTCAGTAGCCCTATCCCATCGTTTTCCTAGTATTATAAGCAATTCTGACAGGATTATAACTCAAATGAAACCTGATAAAAACAATAAACTATGGGTTAATACATTTATCCGATCCGAAAGGAAAATCGAAGCAGGATACATAGTTGCTGATGATACAGAACTTACATGGATTGACACGCCATTTAAAACAATCTCAAAGGGGGATCTTTTTTCCTTACACTTCGATGAGGATGAAATTGTTTGGATTGGAGGTAGCGTAGGGCTTTTTCGTTACGATCCAAGCGTTAACAAGAATTACAAGAAGGATTTTGCTGCGCTGATACGGCTGAATATTATCGGCCAGGATTCCACCATCTTCTTCGGATCCTATTTCGATGAGCAGGGATTTGTAACTACGATTCAACCCGAAGTGCTAAAACCAAGGCTAAAATACAAATACAACTCGCTTCAGTTCGATTTCTCAGCCCAGAACACCGAAATTGACCACCCAGTTCAGTTTAGCTACTTCCTCGAGGGTTACGACAAGGGTTGGAGCGAATGGTCAACAGAGGCAAAACGATACTACACCAACCTTTTCGAGGGGAATTACACTTTTCGTGTAAAGGCTAAGAATATATACAACCACGAAAGCTACGAAGCAACCTACGAGTTTTTCATATCCCCACCCTGGTATCGAACTATAATCGCCTTTATTTCATACGTTTTGCTTTTAATAGGGCTGATATTCCTGATTGTTACCCAGTATACCAAATACTTGCGCGCTGTAATCCGTGAAAAGACAAAAGAAATAAGGCTACAGAAGGAGATCGTTGAGCATAAAAATGAGGAGATTACTGCAAGCATAAAATACGCAAAGCGTATTCAGGAAGCACTTCTTCCTCCAAGCGAAATACTAACCGAATCCGAAATCGATCATTTTATCCTCTTCAAACCTCGTGATATCGTTAGTGGCGACTTTTACTGGTTCAGGAACATTGCTGATTTCACAATCGTTGTAGCAGCCGATTGCACTGGACACGGTGTACCCGGTGCATTTGTAAGCATGCTGGGCATGGCATTCCTAAATGAGATTTCAATTGGGATAAAAGAAGTGAAGGCAAATGATATACTAAATTCACTTCGTGCTCTTGTCATAAAATCACTTCGCCAAACGGGGAAACAGGGCGAAAGTAAGGATGGTATGGATATAGCCCTTTATGTTATCGATAAGAAAAAAATGAAAATTCAATTTGCTGGCGCAAATAATCCGTTGGTAATCATTCGGAATAAGGAAATCATTCAGATAAAAGCAGATAGAATGCCAATTGGTCACCATGTGGTTATGGACGAATTCCAGAACAACGAGATTGACGTTGAAAAGGGCGATATGCTCTATACCTTCTCCGATGGATATCAGGATCAGTTTGGAGGAGAGAATTCCTCAAAATTCATGATCAAAAAGTTGAAGGAACTAATGGTAGAGGTTAGCGATAAACCGCTCGACGAGCAGAGGCAATTCTTTGATGAAACCATTGAGAGTTGGAAGGGCACCAACGATCAGGTGGATGATATACTGCTAATTGGAGTGAGGATTTAAAAAAACAAAAAAAAATCCCAAATTTTCTTACATTTATCCTCTTCAATCCATTGCTCGCTATGAAAAGGCTGTTGCCAAAGTGTTTTTGGTTTTTTTTGATCATGCTATATCTTTTCTCAAAACCAGCCTTTTCGCAGCACAAAGGAATAATCTCAGGAACCGTTATCGACAAGGATAGCCAGTTACCCCTTGCTGGTGCTAATGTTCAAGTAATCAACAACTCTGAAACCCTTGGGGTTGAAACCAACGCGAAGGGAGCATTTCGAATTGAAGGTATAACTGTAGGCAGGCATACCATCCATGTTTCTTACATCGGCTACAGCTCTGCTGTACTGCCCAATATCGATATTGTGTCGGGAAAGGAGCTGCAGCTCAATATCGCTCTGGAGGAATTGGTTTACATGCACGAGGACGTGGTGATACGCGCCAATGTTCGCAAGGATCGCCCACAGAACGAGATGGCGCTTATCAGCGCCCGAACATTCAGCATGGAGGAAACCGAAAGGTTTGCGGGAAGCTTCGGCGATCCCGCCCGTATGGCAACCACATTTGCGGGGGTGATGCAGGGTGGCGATCAACTCAACGAGATCATTATCCGCGGAAACTCACCAGCAGGATTACTTTACAAGATTGATGGATTCACCATCCCAAACCCTACTCACTTCAGCAGCGCAGGCACATCGGGCGGTGCAATTAGCATGCTCAACAGCAACACGTTAAGCAATTCCGATTTCTATACTGGCGCCTTCCCTGCCGAGTTTGGCAACGCCCTCTCTGGCGTTTTCGATCTTAAGCTGCGACGCGGCAACAACCGAAAGCGAGAGTACCTGTTCCAGGTTGGGTTCAACGGCTTTGAGCTGGGACTTGAGGGACCATTCTCAAGCAAGAGCAACATAACTTACCTATTAAACTACCGCTACTCTACACTTGAGATTTTCGACTGGATTGGCATGCCCCTTCCAGTTAGCGCAGTGCCCTACTTTCAGGATATAACTGCTCATATCCATGTGCCAATGGGTAAGTTTGGCAGCACATCCATCTTTGCAATCGGTGGAAAGAATCATATCACCTTTGAACGGACCAAACGTGATAGCATTAACGAACTCTCTCGATTCGGATCAGGCACTGGAGTTTTGGGTGCCAACCATTCTATCTTTTTGAAAAACAGCGTAAAGATCACCGCTGGAGTAGCTCTTACCCACCGCAACGATTTCACCACCGATACATCTGTTTCCAATACTGGCAGAATAGTAAACTGGTATGGGCACAATTCATGGGAAAGACGATTACAAGCTCAGCTTTCGGTAAGATATAAAATCGATAATCGCAATACCCTTCAAGCGGGACTAAGCCACTCATCGGGTTGGATTTCGTTAAAGGATAGCACCTTCTATGTTCCCTTTAATCAGTTCTTCTACACAAACCGGATAAGCGGAAACTTTGCCTTAACTCAAAGTTTTAGCCAGCTTAGGCATCGGTTTAACGATGATCTATCTGCTGTTGTGGGGTTGCATCATCAGTATATATCAATTAGCCAAAGCCATGCTCTTGAGCCAAGACTTGGAATAAGTTACGATATCAGCGCAAACCACACCCTTAGCGCAGGATTAGGACAGCATAGCCAGATACAGCCTCGCCATATCTACTTTGTGGAAACACTAGTCGATACACTTTTGGGCACTTACAAACAGACCAACAAAAACCTTGGATTTACCAAGAGCATTCACTACGTAATTGGACATCAGTATGTATTTCGTAACCTACTGAGGATAAAAACCGAAGCATACTACCAGCAGCTAAGCAGTATACCCATCGAGCAAAATCCCAGCTACTTCTCGCTGATCAACTACGGAAATTTTGGGCTTGATGAGGGAAATAGCACCGATAGTCTTGTGAATAAGGGTAAAGGCTATAACTATGGAGTTGAGCTAACCGTTGAAAGGTTCCTATCAAAGGGATATTACATGCTCTTCACTGCATCGCTTTTCGATTCGAAGTATGCTGGTAGCGATGGTATTTGGCGCAATACGCTGTTCAATAGCAACTTTGTGTTCAATTACGTTGGAGGATACGAAATAAAAGTTTCGCAGAATCATCGGCTATCATTCGATATAAAAGCGGTTTGGGCGGGTGGATTACGGAAATTACCCATCGATTTGAATGCTTCAATCCAGCGAAACCGAACCGTTTACGATTACAGCAATGCCTTTGCCTCACGCCATGGCGACTACTTCAGGATAGATACAAAAGCATCATACAAGTTGAACTTTAGCAAGGTAACGCATATTATTGCGGTTGAGCTGATTAACGCCACAAATCGTCGAAACCATTTTATACAGATCTACAACTCCGAAACTCAGCAGATCGAGGAGAGCACGCAACTTGGGCTAACCCCGCTGGTAATGTATAG
>CAZDXY010000046.1:0-26747 GCA_964509385.1 uncultured Rikenellaceae bacterium | reverse complement strand
TTCTGTTTTTTCATGGAGGGTTAGAACTTTATCCACTAAAATGGTAGTAGAACCTGTATATTGGCACTGTATCAAGAATAAAGGGTAAAGATATACTGTTTCCTATTTTCACAAGGTTTTTAAAGGCAAGTTATATTCAGAGTGTTTTTTCTCGGTATTTGAGTATTATTCGCTTGCATTAACTACAAATGTTATTAAAGTTTTTCATGCCTTATAGAATTTACCAATGATAATCAAGTTTTATTCGAAAAAAATATTTGTAAAATGAAAAATACCGTTGTATATTTGCAGTACAATTACCCCTCTAACGTGAGAAATCGTTAGACCCAGCCCTCTTAATGGGGGCTTTTTATATTGCTATGGATAAAAGAGTTAACGTATATGTAGATGGTTTTAACTTGTACTACGGGTTAAAATCGAAAAAGTGGAAAAAGTACTACTGGATTGATATTGTGAGGTTTTTTGAGCAGTTTATCAAGCCAAACCAAGTATTGGAGCAGGTTTACTACTTTACCGCTGTTCCAAAGAATACAATTAAAAAGGACAGGCAAGACCTGTTTTTTAGCGCAAACAAGCTGAACCCAAAATTTAAGCTAATATTCGGTAAGTACCTCGAAAAAACCGTTAGGTATTGTGGTCAGGAATTTAAAACCTACGAGGAGAAACAAACCGATGTGAATATTGCTGTTGAAATGATTAGAAATGTAGTATTTAACAAATGCGATATTTCAATTCTTGTTAGTGCCGACAGCGATTTGCTACCACCAATAAATTTATTACGAGAACTTTCACCTGAGCATAAGATTTTTGTATTCTTCCCCCCCAACAGGTACTCAACCGATTTGGCAAACCATTGTGACAACAGCATAAACTTACTTCGTTACGAGCAGAGGTTTAAGAAAGCTATTATGGAGGAAGAAATACAATTACCTAATGGCTATATCATAAAGAAGCCAAGCACTTGGAAATAAGGTAAAAAATATTGAATAATTCAATAAGCCAAGCCCACAGTCGCTAGCACATCCCGCAAACCGCACATATCCAAGCAAGTTTCCAAAGTTTGCGGGAAGAGCTTCCGCCTCTTCCCCGTTAGTCCGAGATTCTACTTCAGTAGATATTATCCAAAAAGGTTTTACTATGCATCGAAAGTTTTGCTATGAAAACCAAGTCCAAACCCAAACCCTGCCCCCAATGCCACCAAACCGATATGGTAATCCCCATAGTTTACGGTTTCCCCAGCCATGAGCTTTTTGAGGAGGCTGAAAAAGGTCTAGTTAAACTTGGCGGTTGCTGTGTTAAGCAAGATAGCCCGGAATGGTACTGTAAGAGAGATAATGTGGAGTTTTAGGTTGCTTATTGAACCCTCGTTTAGCCAAGTCCCAATGGCTATCGTGGGTGCCACGGTAGTATATATCGTGGCAGGCTGTGCCTGTTTTTTCAGTAACGGTGTTAACCCTGGATGTAATAGAGTTTGCCTGTGCGCACCCCTCAATCCCACTTCGACAATTGTTACAGTTAGCTTGTCGAACTGCTCAGTGCACCGCCTTAAGGGGAAGCCAGCCCGCAAAGGTGGGGTGGGGGTTCCACCTTTAGGGGGTTAGGGGGTAGCAAGGGGGTAGATATTATGAATGTCGTACAGAGATTAAACCAGCCTGCTGCCTATTTGCATGCAGGGTAGCGAGTTAAATTTTTGCCACCCTCACCCCTATTTCCCCTAAAGGGGAGGCTAACCCGCAAAGGTGGGGTGGGGGTTCCACCTTTATGGAGTTAGGGGGTAGCGAGGGGGAAGATATTATGAATGTCTTACAGAGATTAAACCAGCCTGCCTGCTGCCTATTTGCATTCAGGGTAGCGAGTTAAATTTTTGCCACCCTCACCCCTATTTCCCCTAAAGGGGAGGCTAACCCGCAAAGGTGCGTTGGGCTGCCCCTTTAGGGGTTAGGGGGTAGCAAGGGGGAAGAAATTTTGAATGTCTTACAGAGATTAAACCAGCTTGCCTGCTGCAAGCAAAGGCAGGGCAGGTAGGTCAATCAATCATTTATTCATACTAAGAAAATGTTAAAATATTATATCAAAAACCTGACAGATTGTAAGTTAAAAAAGTTCACATATTACTCTTATATTCCCATCATTATTCACTATTTTAATGGCTCGAAAAGTAGAATTGTACTATTATGCTAAAAATTGGAATTATTGGTCCCAATAGTCCCCTGTGTAGTTCCGAACTTTACTCTTTTGGTGTGGAGTTGGGTTTGCGGCTAGCCAAAACAGACAGGGTTATTATTTGTGGTGGTCGTGGGGGTTTTATGGAGGCCGTGTGCAAGGGGGTAAAGCAGTCGTCCAGCACATTCAGCGGGCAGACAATTGGAATTTTACCCAACGATAACACAGATGATGCCAACCAGTTTGTGGATGTTGCCATTCCCACCGGAATAGGGTTAGCCCGGAATATTATCATTGTGCGCACCGCCGATATCGTAATCGCAGCGGGAGGCGGAGCGGGAACCCTGTCGGAGATCGCATACTCCTGGCAGCTGGGTAAAAAGGTTCTTTGTGTTACCCTTTTCGACGGGTGGGCAAAGGAACTCGCAGGACGCGATCTGGATGCGAGACAAAAAGATCTACTCATCCCCGTAAGCAGTATCGATGAGATTCTATCATATATTGACTGTTTATAAAGGGATTGCTTTTATTTAAGTAACCTATAATCCAATCAATCAATAATATTTTTAGAATCAAAGCGGACAGTCATTAAAATTATTATTTATAAACCCTGAGGAAAATCGGGACTGTAGCCACTAGCTGTTAGGTAGAAATGAAATTTTTTAAATAATCAAAAGTTCCTGCAAATAAAAATTTAATATTATTGCTTTCGTTTCTTTTTATCCGTATATTTGCGGGAAAATAGAAACGAAATGAATCTTAGTTTCATTCATTTTAGGGAGATACTTTACCAACAGGGAGTTTTTTCAACGGATCATATTCGGCTATTCTTTCCATCCTTTAACCCCGATAACTTGCTGCAGTGGCAAAAGAAAGGGTATATTGTTAAACTTCGCAATAAATGGTATTGCTTCAAGGAGTTTCTTGCTGTACCCGATTCACATTATCTTATTGCAAATCAAATATATTTGCCATCGTACATTAGCCACCAGCAGGCTTTGATGTATTACGGGTTAATCCCCGAGCATATTGTCGATTCCACCTCCGTTACCACAAAAAAAACCAACAGCTTTGAAATACTGCAGAGGAACTACAAGTACTACTCGGTAAAAGCGGAACTCTTTTTTGGATATCGGCTTATGCCGCTAAATGTTAATGGTATACAACGTAGGGTCAATATAGCAGATATGGAGAAAGCCATCCTCGACTTGCTCTACCTTTATAGTTTCTACAGATCGGCCGATGATGTTGAAGGGTTAAGGCTTAATGAGCAAATAATGGAAACAGAAATTAACTGGATCAAACTGGAAAGTTACACCGAACGGTTTAGGAGCAAAACCCTTACATCGAAAGTTGATATTTTAAAAAAAATTTATAAGCATGATTGAACTATCCGAAATAGTCAGGCAATTCCCAAAGGAGCTGCAAAGGGTTGAGTTCTACGACCAAATGGTTAAGGAATTCTTTCATCATTATATTCTTCAAAGTTTATTCAGCTCGAAAAGCGCTACAAAATTCAATTTTTTGGGAGGGACAGCTTTGCGATTCTTTTATGGTTTGAAAAGATTTTCGGAAGACTTGGACTTTGACTGCTACGATTTATCGAGGGAGCAATTTGTTGAGATCACCGATAAGGTAATTTCCGATTTAAAGGATTACGGGATAAATGTGGTAGCTGAGGATAAGAAGAAATACGAAGAGATAAATGCTTTTCGCCGTGTACTGGTCTTTCCTGAGTTGAAATATAAATTGGGCTTAAGCCAACAGAAGGGTGCGAAATTTTTCATCAAAATCGAAGCTGAATCGCATAAACTCAACTATTCGCCCGATGTAAAGATTTTAAATGGTTTTGGTGTTACCGTTCCTGTTAGGGTTGTTCCGATTGATATAATGTTTGCCACAAAAATTTCGGCTGCCCTAACCCGGAAAAAGGATAGGGATTTCTTTGACATTATTCACCTGTTAACTTTTACAAAGCCCAATTACAGTTACCTGAGCAACCGTTATAACATCAACACACCACAAGAGCTAAAAATTGAATTGCTTAATGCTGCCAGTTCCAAAAAGCTTGATAAACGGCAGTTTTACGATTGCGAACATATGCTCTTTTTTAAAAACGAAAAGCAAAAAATTTTGAATTTTAGTACCAACATATCGCTAAGTTTACCATGACTTGTACAGTTTTTTCCTCTTTTCGACTTATGTGCTAACTCGGTCATATATTCTGGCAGGTTGCACCTGCATATTAAAATCAACAATTATTAAAAACAGTTCATGCTCAACAAAAGCAGGTCCGATTACTTTATTAAAATCAGAATTCCATTTTTTTAAGGAATGCTGATCTTTTTTATTTACTTTGTTAAGGCGTACATTTTGGTTGCCAAAGCAATCTGTTTTTAAAACAATAAATTTATAATCAAAAGGTTAAACATTATGAATATACCCGATAAGGATGTAGGTGTTGTAGCATTTGGTGTGAAAACCGGAATTATTACAGGTGATGATAACATGGTGGACGTGGTGAGAAGATCAATGGCAAAGAATCCTGATATAATTCGCGATAGCGATATTGTTTGTGTAACCGAAGCCGTGGTTGCCATTACACAGCATAACATTGTGACGCTGGATGATGTGTCGTTGGAGATTAGAACAAGACTGGGGCTGAATGATCACTCCACAATAGGAGTTGTTTTCCCAATCCTGTCGAGAAACCGTTTCTCAATGATGCTTAAGGCAATTGCCAAGGCTATTCCCAAAGGAAAAGTAGTAATCCAGCTTATGTTTCCTGCCGATGAGCAGGGAAATCCTCTTATGGCAAAGGCAACACTGAGGGATATCAACAAGAATTTCGACGATGTAATTACGGTTGAGGAAATGGAGAACAATAGGTTACCACATCCCGAAACGGGTATGGACTACATACAATTTTATGAGGAAATAGTGAAGGAAAGTGCCCGTGACGTTGAGATCTTCTTATCCAATAGAGTTGAACATATGGTTAATAAACAGCCCGATGCAATAATTGTGAGTAATGTTCATTCTCGGTTTGAAGTTTTGGAAGAGATATTACAGTTGGGGTATAAAAATGCCATAACATTACAGGATATTTGCTCCACACCCAGCAAGGGTGCTTACTCGGAGTTCGGGTTGCTAGGTTCCAACATTCTGGACCCTGCCAACGAGCAGCTTAAGTTGTGCCCCAAAAATACGGATGCAGTGTGTGATGAAATCCAGAAAATGGTTGAAAATGAGTTTAAAAAGCATATTGAGGTGATTATATACGGCGATGGTGCTTACAAGGATCCTGAATCGGGGATCTATGAGCTTGCCGATCCCGTTTCGTGCTTTGGTTGCACTAAAGGCATTAAGAACAGAAACCGAATCGGGGTGAAAACCAAATATCTTATGCAGAAGCTATACAATGAGGGCAAAACCAGGGAGGAAATCGCAGCAATCATTGAGGAGGAGAAGCGAAAATTTATCGAAAAGCAGGATAAGGATGGGTTTAGCGCTCAGGGAACCACACCACGAAAGATTGAAAACCTTGTTGCTTCGCTGGCAGATCTGGTTTCGGGGAGTGGAGATGCTAATACTCCCATTATCGTAGTACGTGGGTTTATTTAATCATACCAAATTTGTTTACATCGTTAATTTTTTTGTAAACAGGAGCATTATTATGCAAAGAGTATTTTACATAGCTGGTTTATTACTGTTGTTTTTCTCCTGCACACGGAACCAGCAGGATAACTCACATTTGGTATTCCGCTACAACGAGAGTAAGGGGATAACAACCCTTGACCCTGCCTTTGCCCGGAGTTTACCCTTGATTTGGCCTGTACACCAGCTGTACAATGGCCTTGTTCAACTTAGCGATTCGCTTACTATTGTACCTTGCATAGCAAATAGTTGGGAGATATCGGACGATGGTTTGGTATACACCTTTCACCTTAGAACTGATGTTCTTTTCCACAATTCACCAGCCTTTCCTGAGGGAAAGGGCAGGAGCGTGGTTGCTTCCGATTTTATCTACAGCTTTGGGAGAGTAATTGATCCTCTGGTCGCCTCCCCAGGTGCATGGATCTTTAGCGTGCTAGATACCCAAAGACCCAATACGATTAATGGTTGTCGTGCCGATAACGATTCTACGCTGATTATTCACTTGAACAAACCATTCCCTGCCTTTCTGGGCTTGCTCTCCATGCCCTATGCCTATGTGGTTCCGCAGGAAGCAGTGGAATTGTATGGTAAAGATTTTCGGAGCAACCCTGTGGGAACGGGTCCCTTCCGTTTTCAAATGTGGAGGGAGGGGGAGAAGCTTATTTTACGGAAGAATCCCAACTACTTTGAGGTAGATGATGAAGGTATTCAACTTCCATACCTTGAGGCGATTTCCATAACATTTATTGCCGACAAGCAATCAGAATTTCTGGAGTTTTTAAAGGGTAATGCCGATTTTCTTTCGGGGGTACATGCAGCATCCAAGGATGAACTGCTGACCCGTTCAGGAAAACTTAACCCGCATTATAAGGATAGGGTAAAGATGATCACAGGACCATACCTTAATACTGAATACCTGGGATTTCTTGTCGATACAACACTCGAAAGTGTAAGGAATAGTCCCCTTAACGATGTGAAAGTGCGGAAAGCCATAGCCTTAGGCTTCGATAGAAGTAGAATGATGACATATCTGCGTAGTAATATGGGCTATCCGGCACACAATGGATTTGTTCCATCGGGAATGCCCGGTTTTTCATCGGAACTACAGGGGTTTTCATTCAATCCCGATTTATCTCGTAAGCTACTTGCAGAGGCTGGTTTTCCCGAAGGGAAAGGGTTACCAGTCATTACCATAAGCACAACCAGCGATTATGTTGATATCTTTGAATTCATTCAGCATCAGCTAAGTGAAGTGGGAATAGGTGTTAACATTGAAGTGTTTCCCGGTGCTGCCTATCGCGATATGATGGCAAACTCTCGTTTAACGCTTTTCAGGGGGAGTTGGGTAGCCGACTATGCCGATGCCGAGAATTACCTTAGCCTTTTCCATACCGACAACTTTAGCCCTGCCGGGCCCAATTACACCCATTTCTCCAATACGGAATTCGATAGGCTATACAAAGAAGCCCTTACTCAACCCATTGATTCTCTTCGCTTCAAAATATACAGACAGATGGATTCGCTCGTTATTGCCCACGTGCCAGTTATTCCATTGTACTACGATAAGGTTGTACGGTTTACGGGTAACGATATTGTTGGTTTGGGTAGTAATCCAATGAATTTACTGGTAATTAAAAGGGTTAAAAAGATAGAACGGCCATGATGATAATTGCGGATAGCGGATCAACAAAAACACATTGGAAACTCCTTGATAACAAAAGTGTTATTGCAGAGTTTTCAACACAGGGATTGAATCCATATTACTGCAACCCCGATACCTATAAAATTGCATTGATGCATAGCTTTCCAACGGAGTATAATGCTAATGAAGTGGGTAAAGTATATTTTTATGGAGCGGGTTGCTCAAGTTTAGAGATGGCTGATATGGTGAAAACAGGTCTGAATCATTTCTTTCAAAATGCCATTTTAGCTGTTAGTACAGATGTGCTCGCAGCTGCTCATGCTCTGTTTGGAAAAGATGAAGGTATTGTAATAATCCTTGGTTCTGGTTCCAATGTGGGGTATTATAATGGAGAGCGGCTTGAGCACAAAACCCCCTCGCTGGGATATGCATTGGGTGACGAAGGCAGTGGGGCCTACCTCGGAAAGGAGTTGATTAGGAGTTGGCAGTACAATGAACTCCCAAAGGAATTATCATTGCAACTGCAACAGGAATATCCCTTTTCAATAAGTCAAATCCTAAAAAAAATATACTTTGAACCGTTTCCCAGCCGTTTTTTGGCAAGTTTCATCCCCTTTATCGAGAGAAACTCAGATCATCAATTTATAAATAAATTGGTTGATAATGCCTTTGAGATTTTTATCCATCACCATCTTCTGAAGTACGAAAATTTTAGGCATTTACCCATTGGAGTTGTGGGATCGGTGGGAGCAATTTTTCAGCGAAATTTAGTTCAGATTATTGAAAAACATGGTGGTCATCTTTTACGTATAGTCCGGTATCCCATTGATGAGCTTGTGAATTACCATTTAGAGAATACCTAAAGCAAATCGAAAATATTACCTTTCTTCTCAACCAAACCTTTGGCAAACGATTCGCATTCGTATGCTTTTTTCTTTTCACCCAGTGATAGTAGAACAGAGTATAGTTGTTTCAGAACTCTTACCTCAAAAACCAGATAACCTGCCATATTGCTAATTTCGATGGATTTACGGAAAAGTTCGTATGCTTTTTCTGCTTTTCCAAGGGATAGGTAGTACATGGCAAGCCAATTTTTCCCTATAATTATGGGTATATAGCTATTCCATTGGGGCATCTCGTTTAGAAAACCCTCATAATCCTGCATTTTCTCGGCATCAAAAGTCGATTCATTTAACCATTTTGAGTATTCATAAGTAAGAATTAATGCTTTTTCTAGGGCTATCAGGTTTTCCTTGGGTTTAGGTTTGGCAAATCGTTTAAGAAGCTTATGTATTCTATCGTACTGTTTGGCAACCAGTAAACCAATAACTAGTCCGTAGTCAAAATTATTAAGGTCATTTTCGTTCCATGTTGATTCTTGATGCTTTGAATATTGTTCAGCTTGTGCAAGTGCTTCTTCAATTCTATTTGAGTCAGAGAAATACAGGCAAATTAATTTGCACGAAAACCACAGGCCTTTTACATATGGGCTAACTTCGTTATGTGGCGTTTGATTGGGAAACTCATCGTTAAATCTATTTACCCAGTTTAGGTCAAGTCTCAATAAATCTGAAATGCACAGCAAGGTTTTAGCATAGAATTTATCCTTTTCGCTCGTTACCCTTTGAAGGTAATTGAATATCATGAATTTCCATGAAGTGGCAATGGTGTTAATGTTGACAACATCTTCAAAAAGATATTTTCTTGCTCTGGGATCTTTTGCGTAAAATGGGATGAGAGCATTTCGCATATAATCGTCCCGACGTAGGGCAAGTGGTATTGTGGGTTGGCTTAAGGCCAACGAAAGAGTTTCGTCAGAAAGACTGAAGAATTTCTCAAGGGCCTCAAGGTTCTTATTCTTGTAAGCAATTTCAAAAAGCATGCATATAAGATTGGGTAATATAGGCGATTGGGCAAAATCGAGTTCAATCTTTTTAAAAAGGAAGAAATTGATCTCTTTATTTTGTTGAATTAGTTTTTGCACCAGCAGTAATTCGTAAATCGCCCATTGCGAAATTCTTATTTGCTTAGTATATGCTCCAAAGCGATTTTCGACGAGTTCCTCGCTGAGCAACCCATATGAAAGCAATTGATTATATGCATGGTAGTAATTTCCCGAAAGTTTTAGGTGAATAGGGTATAGTTCCTTCAGTACATTTTTTATGGCTATTCCTGGTGTTTTGTTGGTTAATGAGAGATCAATTATTTTATTGAGTATATCAAACTTCTCATCCGAAAATTGACTTTTATACAGTTCTTTGTTTATAAATTCATTAAGAAGATCTAGCCTATCACCAATAAGATGAGATGTATAGGGATTGAATATTTTAATAAAGAGTTGAATATAATACGGATAGGATATTATTTGAAGTAAATCGGGGGTTAACTCTTCAACAACTACCCTGGCAGTTGATCCCTTGTTGATTGTATTATCCAGAATGGCTTGTATTTCATAGTCGCTGAAGGGAGGCATGTTGGCATCTGCCGAAGTGAAATTTTCTTTACCAGCATAGTACCATTGATCTTTGGAAGTCTCCTCTTTGTAAAAATATTGCCATGTGGCTTGGCGCGATGAAATTATTAGCTTAATACATTGTTTCTGAGATGAAATTTGATTTATGAACTTATGGATGCCATTAAATATTTTTTCGGATTTACTTCCAACATCTATTAATTCATCCAAAGCGTCAATAATAAGGATAAATTTTCCCGGAAGGATTGCGCAGGGGTTGGCAACTTGGTCGAAAAAATCTGAACCTGCATCAATATTAAGAATTGAAAGCAGCCAATTTTCAAAATATGGGCCAGCATTAATAACACTTTCAAGGGTTGAGGCAGAGATAAAAAGGATAATATCCTTTCGATTCTGAGGCAGGGATGAATACTTTGAGTACCAACCAACTAGCAGGGTAGATTTTCCATACCCGCCAGGACCCACAAATGGTGTAGCTATGTATTTGGATTTCATGAAGTACGATAATCTCTCCTCTGCAAAAGATCTGATCACAGTGTTTGAAAAGTCAATGGGAATTTGTCTTTTAATCACTTCGCAGCTTTTCTTGCTTATTGTCTCTGACTTTTTACGGATTTTTTCCCATAAATCAATGAGTTTTTCACCCGATGGCCTTGAATCTGAATTATTTGCAAAGAAATCATCCCAATTGGCAAAACCGCAGTATTGGCTAAGGGTATCGAGGCTGACACGCGAAGGATTAGAATTCGTTTTGAGGAACCCAAAGAATCTTCTCAAAGTAGATGGACTGATATATAATCCAGATTCATTCAATATACTGTCCGACAAAGTTTTACAATCCTTTTGATAGGTAATCTTTTTGCCAAACTTCAGTTCAACCTGTTCTTTTAACTCTTGGATCATAACTGTGGCATTTTGCCATTTAGAAATCGTAAAACTTCGTCATTAACAATTAGTTTAGCAAATGTACTGATCTAATTTGAAATAAGAAAAGCCATGAATAAAAAAAAGACTTTTTTGACCACTTGACAAGCAAGAGGGTTACAATATTTTTGTCGCTGTAAGGATTAACGTTTTTCAAATATTATTTAGTAACAAGGTAATAGCTTAAACAAAAAACGATGCCATGAAAAGGTTAGGAGCATATTTAAAGTCGAATTTAATTGACAAGTTCACCATCGATGCAGCTGTTTTCATCGTATTTTTTCTGGTAACCATTCTTTTTGTTTTCACTATTGTGCGCTCTTTCTAGGAATCATTACGCTTTTTTACCCTAAAAACCTTAAACTTTTTTCAGAATGTTCACACAAGTTTGGAACAAAAGCCACGCATCCGTTTGCCAATTAAACTTTTTGAACGCCCGCGGTGTAAGCGTTGATATTCTTACTGGTTTTAAAGTTAAGGATTATCTGGTTACCAGCCATAGTGCATTTACCATTGAAAAAGCTCATAAGGTTGAGATCACCTTTGTGGGACATGACGCCAACACAGTTTCCGCATCCTTGAGAATACCATATGCTGAGTTCAATAATGAGCATCGAATTGGAGTTTTAAACAACAACGGGCATTATGCTGTTTATCACATCGATTTTCCCGAATTTCAAGCTATTCCTAGTCTAGAACTTAGCGAGCATCGGAATTTTAGCATAGGAAGTCAAATTGCATCCTTAGCCTTCTGCTGTGGATCTTCAAGCCTTTGTCTTCGTACTGGTTATATATCTTCATTTAATACTAACAATGAAGGGATAAGGTTTATCCTGTTCGATGGGCATACCAGTTTTGGTAATAGTGGGGCACCTCTTATTGATCCAAAGACCAATAAGGTTATTGGAATTATATCGCGTCGAAATACCCCTGCGGCAAACTCCTATAGGCAACTTATTGATATTATAACTTCCAACCTAAATGAACTTAAAAAGGTTCAAACATCCATTAAATTCGGTGAAATTGAGCCAATTCAAGTCCTGATAGCCAATCAGAATCAGCTAAAACTTCTTGCAACAAATATTTACAAATATTCCATGACCAGTAGTTCTCAAGCAGTAATGCTCGACAGAATTATTACATTTTTCAATGAGAATGCCGTACGTCAAACCGGAAGAGTTTCTTCATCCGAAGAGGAGATAGATATTTTTCGTGCATAGTCTATTATCTGGGAGTTGAGCTCTTCCTGTTCTGGGGTGAGCTCAATTTATTTTCCTTACCTTTTATGAATTGATCACTATTAATATTATCATTTCAATTTTCTTGATATTTTATCAAAGTAGAGAAATATCATCTATTTAACAAGGTATGATAATTTAAACTTCCATAACTTTGCGTTTCATCAAATTAATTCAAAAGAACTAATCACAAATAGTATAAAACCATGGATAACAATAAGATAATTGAATTTCTGAAAAAAATTGAACTTTTTCGTGGGCTCACCGACGATGAGTACCAAATGCTAACATGTTGTGTGAAGTTCAAAACCTTTGAAGCAAATCAGTTCTTATTCCGAGAGAATGGTAGAAGAGAGAGTATTTATATTATTTACGACGGAGAAGTTGAACTTTTCAAGAGTAATCCATATGGTGTTGAGCTGAAGTTAACTTACTTTAGCAAGGGCGATTTCCTTGGTGAAGGATCGTGGGCTACCGATTCACCTCATTCAACATCGGCTAGGACTCTAATCCCCACTACTGTGTTAACTTTGGAGAATGAGGTATTCAACAAAAATGCATCCACTACCCTAAAAATCTTTTCAAATATTACACGGGTTATCTCGAGGCGCATGCGCCATGCAAACACCCGTATGATAAATCCGGCAGCACAGTACGAATCGGGAAGAACCCGTGAAGAGCATGATCTACTTGGCGACAGGAATGTTCCTTATGAATACTATTATGGAGTTCAGACCCTCAGGGCGCTGGAAAATTTTAACATAAGCGGAGTTCCCCTGAATTTTTTTCCTATGCTAATCGATGCACTTGCCATGGTAAAGGAAGCAGCGGCTGAGGCAAATTTTGAACTGGGCTTGCTCGATCATAAGGTAAGAGATGCTATCGTTGATGCATGCCAAGAGATTAAAAATGGTAAATTTCATAACCACTTCGTGGTTGATATGATTCAGGGAGGTGCAGGTACATCAACCAATATGAATGCCAATGAGGTAATTGCCAATCGTGCTCTGGAATTATTGGGATACGAGAAGGGACAGTATGAGTATTGTCATCCAAACAACCATGTGAACCTATCCCAATCTACCAACGATGCATATCCTACAGCCGTTAAAATAGCTTTAATACATTCAAACGAAAAATTAGTTGTGGTATTGAAGAGCCTTATTGAATCATTTCAGGCAAAGGCAAATGAATTTGCTCATATCATTAAAATGGGGCGTACACAGCTGCAGGATGCAGTACCCATGACATTGGGGCAAGCCTTCGAAGCTTACGCTGTTACTCTATCGGAGGAGATAGAACGGTTGAATCAAAATTCCAAACTTTTTCTTGAGGTGAATATGGGAGCCACAGCCATAGGCACGGGTATAAACTCGGAGCCCGAGTATGCTGAGAAGGTTATGGTTCATTTAAAGCGTATTTCAGGACTTGATGTTGTTCTGGCATCAAACCTTGTTGAGGCTACACAGGATACAGGGGCCTTTGTAATGTTCTCATCAGCGGTTAAACGACTGGCCGTTAAGCTATCGAAGATTTGCAACGATTTGCGTTTGCTCTCATCGGGTCCGCGAACGGGGATCAATGAGATCAACTTACCGCCAATGCAACCCGGATCATCAATCATGCCAGGCAAGGTAAATCCAGTAATTCCAGAGGTTGTGAACCAAATTGCGTTCAAGGTAATTGGAAACGATTTAACCGTTACCCTTGCCGCCGAAGGCGGACAGCTGGAATTGAACGTATTTGAACCCGTGATTGTTCAAAGCCTTTTCGAATCCATTGAGATGCTTAAGAATGGCATGAATACTTTGAAGTACCGATGTATCGATGGGATAACAGCCAATGAGGATCATTGCCGCAATTTGGTCCACAATAGTATAGGTTTGGTTACAGCATTGAATCCCATAATTGGATACGAAAAGTCAACAAAAATTGCCAAGGAAGCTTTAGATACCGGGAAAAGTGTATATGATCTTGTGCTGGAGCACAGGATGCTTACCAAGGATCAACTCGATAAGATACTTGCCCCTGAGAATATGATTAAACCGGGAAAATTGACTTTTTGATTGAACAGGGAACTATTCGTCAAAGTCCTTTAAAATCTTCTCCACCTCTTCTTCGGTGGATTTAAGTTTGGCTTTGCAGAGTTTAATAAGCTCGGCAATACGTTTTACGTTTTGTGCCAATAAATCAACATCGAACTCATTATTCTCAATTTTTTCAGTAATCTCTTCTATTTCAGCAATCGCTTCAGAATAGGTGATCTTTTTATTTGTCATAGCTAATCTATTAATCTCAAATTCACAGTTTGATGTGATAATAAATTACGAAACCGGGATTGATATTATGAAGGTTGTGCCCTCATTAACTCTACTTTCAACGGATATTTTACCGCCATTTTTCTCGATAAACTCTTTACATACAATAAGCCCTAAGCCTGTTCCCAACTCCTGATCTGTTCCTTGCGTGGAGAAGTTTTCTTCCAGTTTAAATAGTTTTTTTAGGTTTTCTGGGCTAATACCAACACCGTTATCGATCACCTTAAGAATAGCTACATCGTTTTCGCGAAGAGCAATCAGTTCAACAGTGCCATTCTCTCGAGTATACTTAATGGCGTTCGAAACCAAATTCCTGAGAACGGTCGACATCATTTCGTAATCGGCGTATACATAAAGGTCATTGGGAATATTATTTTTTAAAGTAATCGATTTTGCATCGGCTTGCAACGAATGAATGTTTAATACTTCGCTTGATAATTTCCCTAGTGAAATTTTAAGAGGTTCTGGTTTAATTTTTCCTGTTTGGCTTCTCGACCAGTTTAGTAAGTTTTCAATTAGATTTAAAAGTTTCTGCGACGATTGGTGTATAAGTGAGCCATACTCTGAAATCTCTTTAGTTTCGAGTTGGGAGGCGTTGTGCGAGAACAGCTCTGTTAATCCTACCAAAGCAGTAAAAGGGCTACGTAAATCGTGGGCAATGATTGAGAAAAGTTTGTCTTTGGTATGCACCATTCTCTTTAAATTTTCTTCTGATTGCGACAACTTTTCGTTGGCTTCGTAAAGCCATTTATTCTTTTGCCTGATTACAAAATACCCATATACGCTACCCATTGCAAGTAAAATAACAAGAATCGAAACTGTTGCGAAAAAATTTCGCATAAGCATTTGCTGTTGAAGTTCAACGGATTTTAGCTTTGCCTCTGTTCTAAGCGATTCAACTTCACCCTCAATTCTCTTAATCTCCTCAGCCTTTTTGTCTAGCTCAAGATCAAGGCTAGCTTGCCAAATGCTCTCCTGATGGTGTTTAGCACTTAACTTCTCCTGCGATTGTATGTGCTGATGATAGTAATCTAAAGCCTCTTTGTACTCACCCCGAGCAAGGTGAAAATTATGAAGTGCCAATAATGTTAACTCAACCAACTTCTCATTTTCGGTTCGTTCACCAAGAGAAAGAGCAAGTTTCAAATTTTCCAATGCAACGGTATAATGCCCAAGTTTGGTTTGTATTTCTCCAATTTTCCTCAGGCAAAGCCCTCTTTTATCAAGTTGAAAGAGTTTTCCGTAAAGTAATGCTGCATGTTGGAAACGAAGCAAAGCCTCGTCAAAATCATTTTCTTTTAGGGCAATGTTTCCCAATTCGTTGAGGATATCGGCAACTCCAATTTCATCGCCCATTTCGTCAAGTAAATCGTGGGCTTTGTTGAGGTAATTCTTAGCTAGTGTATATGAATTTAGATCACTATAAGCATTGGCAAGGCTTCGGAAAGTTTGAGATATTGTGACGGGATTGTTTGTTTTCTTTCTAAGCTCGTATGCTTGCTTAAAGCTTTCAAGAGCTTTGCTGGGATCGCCCATATCAATCAGGGTGTTTCCATGATGTATAAAAACATAGGCTTTGCCAATAGGATCTTGCTTATCGGAAATTATTTCAAGGGCTTGGTCAAAGTATTTAAGTGCATTCTTATGTGAGCCCAACTTGCGATATGTAAGTCCTATGTTTGTTAGTGAACGGGCGATTTCAGATTGTAAATTGTTTTCCTGCCTAATTTTTAGGGATGATAAATAGTATTTCAAAGCCTCTGCCAGTTCGCCTTTCTCCGACAAAAGATTTCCCATATCGTTATAAGCCGATGCCAATCCTTTTGAATCATTAAGTTCCTTACGAATATCAATGGACCTGTGAAGATTACTGGTGGCTTCATCAAAAAGATTCAAATCCCGTTGCACTCTTGATATGTTTTCGAGAGTTGAGGCAACACTAGCTAGATATCCCTCCTTTTCTCTAATAATCAGACTTTGGTTGTAGTATTCTAACGCCTCAGTGCTTTTCTTTGCTCTCAGGGCAAGGCTTCCCATAAGGTTGTAAATATCAGCCATTTGTTTCTTGTTGCCTAAATTGTAGGCTAGCTGTTGCGCCTCATTTAGCAGAGCATTTGCTTCGTTGAGTTTACCCAGATCTCTATTTGCCAAGCTTATATTTTTAAGTATGTTAATAAGCCCTAAAGTATCGGATATTTCTTCTCTAATTTGTTTTGATTTGCTGTACCAATCTATGGACTCATTAAACCGACTAGATCGGAAAAACATGCTACCCTTTCTGTGGTAGCATTCTGCCCTATGTGATCTATCACCTGTTTTTTCGGAAACTTCAATGGCTTTGTCAATAGTTCGTAATGATTCTTCTGATTTATTTTGTTGTTCGAGAAGATATGCTTGAAGGATTATAAATTCTGAAAGCAGCTGATTGTTATACATCTTTTTTGCATTATTCAAACCTTTTGAGATGAGGTCTAAAGCTTCTTTTTCCTTACCAAGCTGAAGCAATAGATCAACTTTGCTTTTGGTTATATGTGAAAGCAGATCAAGGGCATTCAAACTTAGTGCATTTGATTCTGCCGAATCGGCATATTGGAATGCTATATCAAAAAATCCTAAATTGTGATTTACCCTTGAGAGAATATAATATATCAGCATAGTTTTCTGATTGTTGTTCTCATCTTTTGCAAGCAAAAGAGAGGACTCGCTAATTTTCAAGGCTTTTTGTGGGTGTTCATCGATAAAATCTAGAGCATCGGCTAGCTGCTTATCGATTTTAGAAAAGTTAGCGCGTAAGTTGTCTGGGTTAATAGCCCAACCCACTAGTGGTAAAGAAATTAAAATAAATAATGAGAAAATTATATGTAACATAAAAAGGAATTAAACTTTCGACATTAATTAAATGAATAAAATGGTTAATGCTTATTTAGGTATTTGCTTTAAAAAAAAGGAGTTAAATATTAAGTCCAACGATGGGTGTGAAGTGTGAAAAAGAAAGTGCTTCCTTTCCCTTTTTCGCTGGTAGCCCTAATATGGCCTCTATTTTTTTCAACAAATTCCTTACAAAGAAGTAGTCCTAATCCAGTGCCTTCTTCATCTGCAGTTCCTCTTGAAGTAAAGGATTCGTCTAATCGGAAAAGTTTATTGAGTTCATTTTGTTCCATTCCGATTCCTGAGTCAGATATGGCTACTTCTACCATATTGTCCTTTTCATCGGCATTAACAAGTATTCTACCTCCAGGGTTGCTAAATTTAATGGCATTATTAATAAGATTTCTGATAACTATGCTGATGATATTATTATCAGCAAAAACCATAATATGGCTCCCAATCCGAACAACAATCTTTATATTTTTTCGTTCAGCAGCGGCCTCCAGTAGTTCAACTTCTTGAGTAACCAATGGATGTAATGGAAATAAATCGGGTTTATAAACTATAGATCCAATTTGTGTTCGTGACCAGTTAAGTAGATTATCCAAAAGTTTGAAAAGGCTTTGAGAGGATTCGTGGATTATCTCAACCTGTTTCTTTGTTTCTTCCTTTGTGTAGTTGTCAATATTCAATTTCAATAGTTCGCTGAAGCCAAGAAGTGCATTGAAGGGATTCTTTAAGTCGTGAGCAATGATGGAGAAAAACCTATCCTTGGTTGTATTAAGCTCTTTAAGATCATTCTCAGATTTCAATAATTTTTCATTTGCCTGTTCAAGTTCTTTGTTTTTATCAAAGAGCAAGGCATTTGTTCTTTTCTTTGATAGAAGGTTATAATAGATTGCTCCAACTGTGGCTATAAGTAATACTAGAAGCGCAATCCAGAACATTTGAAAATTCCTTTGGCGCTGAATGGTTAGGTTTTTAATCTCATCATTTTTCTTAAGGATTTCAATCTCTTTTTCCTTTTGAGCAGTCTCAAAACGAACTTGCATCTCCATAAATTTTTCGTTTCGATCGATGTTGAAAAGGCTGTCCTTAAGCTCCATAAATTTTGCTTTATGGTCAAACGCTTCCTTGTAACGACCCTGAATATACCTTATTTTGCTATATATTTCATGAGTTTCGGAGGTGAAAAGGATATTTTGATTTAGGGGAATTAGCACAAAAGCTTTATTAACATACTCTTCGGCTTTATTTATGTTATTTGAGTGGAAGTATACCCAGGCAATATTATTGTATGTGTTCATTTCACTTGGAATATCGTTGATTTCACGACTAATATTAAGTGATTTGAAGTATGATTCAAGGGCCTCTGGGTACTTCTTTAATTTGGAATTAATATAACCAATGTTGTTGTATGCAGTTGATATTCCGATTTTATCATTATTCATTTGTGCGTACTCCAAAGATTTTGTAAAAAAAGCTAATGCTTGTTGGTAGTCCGAAAGCTCATCATACACAATTCCCAAATTATTAACAGCAGAGGAAAGATTTGATTCGTTTCCGTTTTGAAGATATAATGAGTACGCTCTTTTATAGTATTCAAGTGCTAGTGGATTATTATTCAAATTCTTATGAAGAGTGCCTATGAGGGTGTAAACTCTGGCTAAGCCTAAAGTATTATTGAAATGTATAAAAATATTTGCTGCTTTAATGGCATATTCGAGAGCATTGTTATTGTCGTTAATATCTTTATAAATTTCTGCAATACCCATCATTAGGTAGGCTTCATTGGTTAGGTCTCCTGCTTCCTGACATATACCAATACCATCTTTTAATGAACTCAGCGCCTCAGAAAACATGTTTAATTCCATGTAAGCCAAAGCAATATTGTTGTGAGAATGAGCAACTTCAATTTTATTATCCAGCTGTTTTCGATATTCTTTTGAAATAAAATAGTTTTCAAGTGCTAATTCTGGCTGTCTTGCTTCTAGGTATGCGTTTCCCAAGCTATTGTATGCCTTCCCAAGAGAATAAACATCTTTTGAAATTTTGGCATACTTTACAGCTTCACGAGCAAATAAAAAGCATGAATCGGCTGAATAACCCCAGTACATCCTTGAGATTTGATCGTAAATATTTACTTTTTCGTTGTTGGGCGATTTCTCTGCTAATTGATTAAGACTGTCAATTTTAGAATGGAATGACTGGCAAATACTATAAGTACTTATTAGGCAAAAAACAGCTATTAATATGGAAACTCTAAAATTCAATCCTCTTTTTTTCTGGAAATATAGGAATTATTTAATTTCTATCCAAGGCTACGCCTTGTTTTCTTAATGGACCGAACATTACTGTATATTTTCCCGTTTATTAATGTTGTTTCGATTATCTCTCCCTGTTTTACAATTTCTATTTGATTAATAATTTTCCCATCTATCCTGGTTATGGAGAAACCCCTTTTCATAATATTTTCTGGATCAAGGCAGTTGAGCATTTTCTTGTAATTAGTAATAAATTCCAAATTGGATTTCAAAAAATTATTAGTGCTATTTGATACTCTTTTTTTGTAACTGTTTACTTGTTGATTACAGCTATTTAAAACAAGTTGAGATTTAGGTTTAACAGCGATTGCTTTTTGGTACAAATTAGTATTCGAAATTATTAAAAGTCGATCTAAGGCCTCATTCAAT
Source organism: uncultured Rikenellaceae bacterium (assembly GCA_964509385.1). Classification (GTDB taxonomy): domain Bacteria; phylum Bacteroidota; class Bacteroidia; order Bacteroidales; family Tenuifilaceae; genus MWFE01. The sequence goes on along the minus strand of CAZDXY010000046.1, from coordinate 6,771 downwards.
GAATGGGTTACATGATGTAACTCTAAAGTTATTGAGTTTGTTCTTCTTATTAGCAGAGGAGCTAATTTTCCTTGAAGTTTTGTTAAAGAATGACTACTTTCGCTGAGCAATTTATCGATAGATTCGATAAAGTCATCCTTAACATCAATTAGCAGATTTTCAGCGTTTGAAAAAGTTCCGATTATAAATTGTGCTGCTGCGGTTGGAGTTTTCAAACGCGTATGTGCAACAAGATCAGCGACGGTTGTATCCTTTTCATGGCCAATACCGGTAATTATTGGTATGGGGAATTGCGCTATATTGCTTGCAACGATGAAGCTGTCAAAGCAAGAAAGATCAGTTTGCGAGCCACCGCCCCGGATAATGGTAACAATATCCCACTGATTTATCTGTCGATGAATGCTATCAAGTGCATTAATTATGGAACTTTCAGCCTTATCGCCCTGCATTATGGCTTCAAAAAGTTGATGTTGAATTTTGTAGCCATACACATTTGATTCGAGCTGATTTGTGAAATCTTCATATCCAGCAGCTGTAGCTGAAGAGATTACAGCAATACGTTTTGGTAAGACGGGAAATTCAACTTGTTTATTCATTTCGAAAATCCCTTCATCAATAAGCCTTTGAATGGTCTCCTGCTTACGTTTTTCAATCTCCCCAATGGTGAAATTTGGATCAATATCCTGAATATTAAGGGAGAGCCCGTAAACGGGATGATAGTTAACTTCGCATAAGACCAATACCTTAAGACCAGCCATTAGCTTACGACCAGTTGCCGTCTCGAAGAATGGTTTTAGAGCTCTATACTTTCCACCCCAGATAGTTGCCCTTGCCTTGGCTTTTGGCTGTTCGCTATTGTCATTTTTTTCAACCAGTTCCATGTAGCAGTGTCCTGTACGGTGTTCTTTCATCTCGCCGATTTCGGCAATAACCCAAATACTTTCAGGGAAACCTTCGTATATCGTTTCCTGAATTCTTTGACAGATATCGAAAAGCGTTAAACGCTCGTTTTCGTACATGGTTTAGAAGTTATGAAGAATTACTTTTCCAAACTTTGTTCCATGCTTTGATGTTAGCTTTATCAGGTATATCCCTGACGGGTAATTTGAAGGAATATTAAAAGAATATACCGAAGTGGTTGGAGTAAAGTTTTGATTAATAATGGTTTTACCTTCAATCGACATTACTTTGATGGAGTGTTCAGTGTTGTTTTGCCATGGTAACGAAACCATTAATTGTCCATTCGAGGGGTTTGGAAATACTTTAAGCTGACTATTATCCACATCAGAGGGAACATTTAGAGGATACATGGCATTGAAAAAATTGGGAAGTCCATATCCAATTAGTGGGTTTGGGTTTTCGTATATGCTCGAAGAATAATGTATTCTTTCTCTTAGATCAGCCACAGTGATATCTGGCAGTGCCTGCCAAAGGCATGCTGCCAAACCTGAAATTATGGGTGCAGAGAGAGATGTTCCATTGGCAGAACTTATCTGACCATCAAGGCCTTGGACAACAGTGCCTCTGCCCATGGCTGCCACATCGGGTTTTACTCGCCCATCAGCCGATGGGCCAATGGAACTGAATGAAACGTACTGCCCTTCACTATCAACTGCACCTATTCCAAGGCAGAAAAGCCCATCCGATGGACTAATGATATGTTGCCAGGCAGAATTTCCTTCATTACCTGCGCTGGCAACAACAAGCATTCCCACTTCTGCTGCAATATTTGCAGCTTTTGCAACCGGTGTGGTTTGCCCATCCATATCTTCATATACATGGTTTTGCCATTCTGCATCAAAAGTGTAATACCCAAGTGATGAGTTAATTACTTCTGCCCCTAGGCTGTCAGCTAGTTCGGCTCCTGCGGCCCAGTTATACTCTTCAATTATTTGCTCACTACTACCATCTTCGGTTCTTATAAGAATATAATCTGCTTCAGGTGCTGTGCCAATAAGTTGACCCGGAATATTCCCTGCCATTGCAGAGAGTACTATCATCCCATGAGTATGCTCATCGTAAATATTTGAGTTGGAATTTACATAATCCCTGGTAAAAATAATTCGGTTCTCATTATTCAAACTATCAAAAGCGGGAAGGCTATTAACGTTGAAAAACCCAGCATCCAGCACAGCTATGATCATTCCTTTCCCTCTAAAGCCTAAATTGTGTAAAGAATGACCTTTAAGCATTTTGATTTGGGTTGATGAGCTGCCATAGTTGTAGTGATCCTTAGGGTCTTTTTTCACAGTATATACAGGAAAGAATTCATCCTCTGGAAGCGATTGAGCTTTAAGACCATATTCAAAAATCTGTTCTACCATAACCACAGGTTCAAGATTCAGGATTTCCTGAATAATTTCGTTGGAGCTGGTTTCAATAACAATACCATTAAACCATTTCAAAGGGTATAGCACCGTTGCACCTGTACCTTTAACAAGTTCAATGTATTCTGGTGATACAGGTAGATCTTTTTCTGTAATTTCAATACCCTGTCTTGCTCTTCTTTCAACAGATTTTTGGCTGAGAAATTCTTCAGGATTTTCAACGGTATAGGGTGTTCCATTTTTATCAACAAATGAAACAATATATTTGTCCTGCCCATTTACTTTTTGCGACAGCAGTAGAGTAATAACAGCTATTAAAAATAATCTATTCATAATATATATTTTTTGTTCATTACATTTAACCGGTTTAATATTTACACTACACTATGGCTTGGTTATTGAATTATTGGGTTATTAGGTTATTGAGTTACTAGTTTACTTCCGTCTTCGGTCTTCCGTCTTCAGTCTTCCAACTTCTACATTCTACATTTCTTTCCATTTATCCTTTACCCCTGCCTTCGGAAGGCAAGTTTTAACCTTGATTACTTTAACCTTTAACCTTTATCCTTTATCCTTTATCCTTGTAACCATAATACTCACTCCTTGGCATTTCACAATATCGCCCGGACGAAGTTTAGCACGTTTTCTGCTTTCGGGTTTTCCATTCACTGTAACGTCAGCCATTTCCACAAGCATTTGAGCTTCACCACCGCTTTGAGCAACTCTCATAACCTTAAGTAGTTGAATTAAAGGTATAAAATCGGTTTCAAGTATGAATTCTTTCATATAAAAAAGCCATTGGGAAATTGATGGCAATTTACAAATTTTATCGGCTATATAGCAACAGTTTTCTTTTACTCTCAACGGGTTTGAAAAATCACTATATTTGTTAGTAGTTTAGCAATTCGTCCAATGAAAGTTTTTACCTGTAAGCAGATTCAAAGCATTGATGCTTTTACCATCGAAAACGAGCCAATTCTTTCGGTTGACTTGATGGAACGAGCTGCTCTTGAACTTTTTAAGTGGATTGTAAAGAAATACAGAAATACAAACAGCATATATATTTTTTCGGGACCTGGGAATAATGGTGGTGATGGAGTTGCCATTGGGCGAATGCTTCATCAGATTGGTTATGATGTTAAGGTTTTTGTGCTTTCAGCAACAAAATATTCACCCGACTTAAACCTCAACATCCCAAGGTTAATAAACGTGGGTTTGCATCCTGTAACTATTGGTTCAAAAGAAGACTTTCCCAACTTTTCTATCGGTTCACTTATTATTGATTGCCTTTTCGGTTCTGGACTATCAAAACCTCTAAGTGGAATAGCTGCCGATTTGGTTGCACATATCAATAAAAGCAGCTGCCATATTGTTGCCATTGATATTCCATCAGGGTTATTTGGAGAGGAGAATCCATATCCTAATAAAAACCCTGTGATAAAAGCCACGAATACTCTAACACTTCAATTTCCCAAGTTAAGCTTCTTTTTTGCCGAGAATTATCAGTTTGTTGGTCAATGGCATATCATTGATATTGGGTTACACCCAAAGGCAATTGAGCAAACAGACACCCCTTTCGTATATGTTGACAGAAATTTAATCAACGAGATCATTAAACCCCGAAAAAAATTTCAGCATAAGGGCAATTTTGGACACTGTTTACTGATTGTGGGTAACTATGGAATGCTTGGTGCAGCGGTACTTAGCGCCAAATCATGCTTAAGAGCTGGAGCGGGTTTGGTTAATGTACATGTGCCACGACAAGGAGTTTCTGTACTGCAAACTAAAGTGTCTGAGGCAATTGTTCAGGTTGACGAAAACGATTGGTTCTTTACAGGAATTGACGATTGTGAAAAATTTGATGCTATTGGAGTAGGCCCTGGAATAGGAAAAGAATCAAGAACCCAAATGGGCTTGATAAAATTACTAAGCATTTCAAAATGCCCACTTGTAATTGATGCTGATGGGTTAAATATTCTTTCTCAGCTACCCGATATGCTAGGGCACTTACCTCCAAATTCGATACTAACGCCTCATGTTGGAGAGTTCGATCGTTTATTTGGAAAGTCTGACTGCGCTTTTTCACGTTTATCGTTAGCCATAAAAAAGGCAAATGAATTAAATGTTGTAATTGTTATAAAAGGGGCATATTCTCAGGTGGTATGTCCCAATGGCAAGGTTTTTTTCAATAGCACTGGCAACCCGGGTATGGCTACCGCAGGCAGCGGTGATGTCCTTACAGGAATTATAACTTCGTTTATTGGTCAGGGTTATAGCTCTGTTTATGCTGCTCTTGCCGGGGTTTTTCTTCATGGATTGGCAGGCGATATTGCCACCAAAGCTAAAGGTCAACAGTCGGTTCTGGCTTCAGATATTATCGATTATCTGGGTGATGCATTTTTGCTGATAGACAAATAACCAATTATATTTGCAGCTGATACTAATTATCTAATCAATTAAATCGAAATAAAAATGCGAGTAAAAGCGATCCTAAGCATCATCATATTGCTGATATCAATTAGTTCATGCTCAAAGAAAACTACCACTACCATTGTTCCGGCTAATCAAGTCCAAGAACTTTCACCAAGAGGAATGATTTATGCTCTCCCTAAAACATGCCTACTGGTAAGGGTAGATGCTGAACATATATCCATAATTCCTGGGCCTTATGCCCAGTATGCCGAGAAGTACATGGGCATTGCCAATGTACCACTGGTTTCTAAAAATCAATGGGAAGTAAGTAAAATTGATTTGTTTTCTTACAACGAGGCCGACATTAATGCTCTGTTTGTATTGGAGCCTTCATCCGATTTTAACCCTGATTTTCTTCACTTAACGAAAGAAGGCTTGATAATACCAGCAGAATCTGCAAATTTTTATAAACCCGATTGGAAGCTGACTCCATCCACACCAACAGTAGATTTAGATTATCTTGATTTATCACCAACTCCATTCATTGCCGCTGAGCGTACAACCCACTATTCAAGAGTATTGCAGGATAGTGTTTTTATTAGAGTGCCTGTTCATAAAACCATAGTGGTTGAAAAATCGACAGAAGACAAAGCGAGAGAAGCGGCTGATTTCATCTTTTCTCTTCGTAAACGAAGATATGAGTTGCTTGCAGGTGATGCCGATTTTGTTGTTGAGGGTAAGGCCGTTGAAACGGTTTTGAATGAAATTTTAAGGCTTGAGAAAGAATACCTTTCCCTTTTTATTGGAAAGTCTAAGGTATCCACAACAACACATTGGTTTAGCTATACTCCCATTGCCAATGATGAGGAAACATCTATTCTCTTCCGTTTTTCCAATGCAAGAGGGGTTTTACCACCAACTGATTTAAGCGGAAGCCCGGTTTTAATCTCTTTTAAAACAACCGATGACTGGGAAGGCCTAGAGGTATTAAATGTCTTAGCTAAAGAAAAGGATACGCCACGAACCGATCTGGTTTACTATAGGCTTCCGGTTCCTGCAAATATCAAGATTTACGACTCGCAAACAGAGTTTATATCCAAAACAATGACAATCTATCAGCTAGGACCGATAATTCGTTTGCCATCGAATATGATTCGATGAATAAATCAATGATTTAAAATTTATTCGGAGAGAAATTAGGCAATTTTTAGTAGAGACCGGAGTATTACCTGATTGATATTATTCTTGAATTTTCCCTTTAAATGATTGGCTAAACGTTTCCCAATTCTTGGTTTTGTAGTGATCCTCAGCAAAGAATACTAAAATTGGTTCAATTTGCGCTGGAGTATAGTAACCGGGTACAGCTGTTAGCAGCTGATTATTCTCATCGAGGTAGGCTATTGACGGATACGACATTTTCCCTTGTAGTAAGGCTGCTGCCAATTGATGAGGACTTCTGCGTCCCTCTCCAGTATTCTCGAAAACCACATCCTTAAATGTAATTGGTTTTGTTGATTCAGCATCAAATTTAACAGGGTAGTAGTGTTTATTAAGGTATGCGGCAATTTCAGGGTGGCTAAAGGTTTTTTGGTCCATTACCTTGCACCAGCTGCACCAGTCGGTGTATACATCAATAAATATTTTTTTTGGAGTTGTTTCATTGAGCTTCACTGCCTCTTCAAAAGTGTACCATTTTACTGCAGAATCCGTTGTTTTTTGTGATTGTGCTGTACAACCTATTATCAATATTAAACCTAAAAAAAATAAGATTATCTTTTTCATTTTCGTTAAAGAGTTTGTTTTTCTTGTTTTATTCCCGGAATACTCATTTTTAAGAAAAAACAAAATTAAATGTAAAAAGTTCACACAGCAAAATTACAATTATTATACCACTTGAAAATCTAATTGAAGGCTCATTTAAATTTTATATTCATTATTGTCCGAATAATTCGGACAATAATGAATATAATATTTAAAATCATTGCTGTCCACTTAAAATAAACTGAGGGACAGTTGGTTATCAAAAGGTTCT
>CAZDXY010000045.1:0-26922 GCA_964509385.1 uncultured Rikenellaceae bacterium | reverse complement strand
TTGGGCGGAAAAGGTAAATGTTGGTATTTTTAGTGTACCAACATTTACCTTTTCCGCCCAACCAAATTAATTTATTCCAGAAAATGTCATTTCGAACCCCGTTTTTTGGGTGAGAAATCTTTTGTGACAAAATTTAAAAAGTTTATTAATAGTAAAATAAAAAAACCACTCCAAATAGAGTGGTTCTATATAATTATGGTTAATATTCTTAATCGAAAACCATCTTTAGCCTATCAACCCATTCTTTAATTCTTCTTTCAGTTAGATCAGATTCGAAGTCCTCATCAATGGGAAGCCCAATAAATTGACCATCGATAACTGCTTCGGAATCGGTAAATTGATACTCGCACGTTGGCACTCTTCCCACTATTTTTGCTCCGTGCCTTTGCATTTCCTTTGCAAGTATACCCATAGCATCTACAAATAGTGCTGTGTAGGTTACAGAGTCTCCAAGTCCGAATAGAGCGAAGGTTTTTCCTTTATAGTCAATCTTATCAATTTCTGGTCGGAATATGTCCCAATCGGGTTTAGGTTTATCGGCTTGCCATGTTTCCTTTCCAATGGTAGAACAGCCAAATATTATGTTTTCATATTTATCCAGGTCTTTGGCTTTACAATCCTTAATGGTGTGTAAATCTGCTAAATCATTACCAAAGGCTTCCTGTATTTTTTTTGCAACGCGTTCAGTTGATCCTCCTACTGGTCCATAAAAAATTCCTACTCTTTTTCTCATGACATTTTTGCTTATTATTGAATAATGTTAAATCTTCACAATTTTGTATACAATACAAATATAAGAAAAAACTAGTTGGCAATTCCAGTAAAATAATTCATAAAATTTAAATCTGAATGTTTTTTATATTGAACACTACGAGTTTGTTTAAAAAACAATATAAAAACGACAACATATAATTATTTATTAAATGGAATGGTTATACCTAGCACTGGAAAACCAAAAAATTCGTCCATTTGACTTGATAAGGGTATATAAAGGCCAAAATCCAAACCCACTTTTTTAACCATATGCCTAAACCCAAATGATATAATGGTCATATTAAAATCATCCCCAAAATTTAAAAAGTAGTTCTCAGATAACAGATAGCCTCTGGGAGTTACCCTAAGCATTCCGCTTAAATTAATAATTGGATAATCAGCCCAGTCGCCTCCAGCATAACCCCAACCTAAACCAAGATTTAAATTTTGGTTTTTATCACCAAACGTTAATGTGCTAAATACAATTCCAAATCCTGAGTCGCTTTGACCAAGAATAACGCCCATAAAAGCTCCCCCACTGAAATTAACTTTATCTTTCTCCAGTGGTATTGACACCTTAGGTACAATCCATAATGGATTGGCTTCTAATCCAAGTCCAAATAAAAATAAAGGGATAATTCCAAAACTGAATGAGAAGTAATCGCTCAATCCAACGCTAACCTGATTGTATAAAACCCATATATTTTGGTAGTAGCCCTCTCCTGATTTCAATCCATATCCATTGGGTGTCCAAAGATAACGCGTTGCCTGAGGGTTGTCGTCCCATAATTCTCCTCCAATTATTTTCGCGGGATCAATTTCTGTTATTTTTATGATAACATCTTTTTTAATGGTTAACTCACCAAAAAAATCAGTTTTTAGAATAATCTTTTCATCATCCTGGCTAATAATTTTTCCTACAAACTCGTTTTGATCCTTTGTTACAATCTTTACAAGTGTGCTATCTTTCTGAGCATAAGCAGGAATTACAAAAAGATTAAGAAAGAAAAAGGTAGCAGTTAAAATGAAAATAGAAGTTATTTTCATAGCAGTAAATTTTAATGATTTAACATAAAAAAATCTGCGAAGCAACTTAATAAAGCATTTGTTTTCAGAGGGTATAATTGGTTAATTATATAATCAAAATTACAAATTATATTGGACTGCTATTCTGGAAAACAAAACTTTTTCGCTGGAAATACTATTAATTTGATCTGTTGAGGAATTGTAATTTTTAACAAAACCGCCTATCTGTAAATTTAACTTTATACCTTTAATACTGTAACTACATCCAATTGATGGTTCAAAGTAAATTTGCGATGGAATTTTACTATTCTCATCCAATACATCACCATTAATTACATACTCTTTAAACTTGTTAAATATAACATAAGTTGTACGAAGTGCTATTGAAATATCAAATTTCTTAATGGTTTTAGTCGCCGATAATTGATAAAACATATTATAATAATCATACTCCATTTTTTTGTCTAATGAAACTTCATGCACAGCAAGCGATAATCTATCAAAAGTTGAATAACCTATTCCCAGCTGTGATTCGAAAATATCCAGAAATCCATTAAGACATGACTTAAAATATTCAACACCAAAAGATGTACTTAGGTTGTTATATTTATAGTGGTATCTTGGGCTAAGAAAACTCTCTTCTCCCATGTATTTGAACGTAAAAGGATTGTATGCTGTGCCAGCAAAAAAAGCAAAATTTTTTGTGAATGAATAAGATACATTTATATCTAATGCTCCATGATCAACTGAAGATGCAAACCCTCCTGATAGATGGATCTGTTTTGATTCACTATGGCTAGGAATAACTAAAGCTCTCGGAGTATAAAGAGTTGCTTGAGAAAAAGCAAAAAAATTGTAAAATGCAAAAAAACTTATTACCAGAATGATTCGCTTCATATTATAAAGTTTTTACTAACAATGACATTCAATTATATGCCGTTAATTACATTAGTGATTATTAATAAGTACAGAATGATTATCCCAATATCTAAAACAAAAAACAATGCAAAAACCAAACTCAAATGATAAAATGAACCCTAGTTTTTAACTCTAAAAAGCCTTGAAAACGAGCTAGACATTTCGCTCCAAATCCAATCCCATCTATATATTATGAGAAAAATAAGTACAACAACGGTACCTATTAAAAGCCATTCCGTAATGGTAATCCTCTTGATTTTATCAATTAATGTTCTCATAATTCCTTTTCAACTCTTATCCTTGCATCCACAGCTACAACCTTATCCTTGCGACCTAGCAATGGGTTTAAATCCATCTCAAATATCTCGGGTGCTGCCATTACCAAAGCAGAAACTCTCGAAACCATTTCTGAAAAATGTTCAACATTTACAGGTTCCTGCCCACGAACACCTTGAAGAATTTTATACCCTTTTAATCTACTGATCATATCAAAACTTTCATCCATAGACAGGGGAGCAAGTCCGGCATTAATATCTTTAAGAACCTCAATGAAAATGCCACCCAAGCCGCATAAGACCATATGACCAAACTTTTCCTCGCGCTTGGCACCAACAAATAGTTCAACCCCCGAGAGCATAGGTTGTATAAGAATTGCTGTTGTATCCTTTATCTGTATCATTCGGTTAAACTCACGGGATACTGATTCATCATCTTTAACATTCAGAACCACTCCACCAACATCGGACTTATGGACAGGTCCTACAACTTTCATAACTACCGGATATCCCAATCTTTGAGCAGAAGTGACTGCATCGTTTGCTGAGGTTACTACTGCTTCTCCTGCGCGAATAATTCCTGCTGCATCAAGAAGTTGCTGAACCTGTTGTGGATCCAAATAGCCATTCTGCGCATTATCAATAACTTTTCTGATAAGGCTTATATCAACCTCGGGTAATTTTGGCTCAGCCATTTGAGGTTTAGGTGTATGAAAAATTTTGGCAAGTGCATTGCCAAAAACAACTTCGTCGGGGAAATTTACTCTACCCTTTGCCAAAAAATGCCCGATTTCATCCTTAACATTGATTATTGATGGTAGAATTGGATAAATAGGTTTTTTGCATTCCTTCATTTTTCTATCCAACAAATCGTAAACATCGAAAACAGGGAATAAGCCAGGACTTCCAAATATCACTGCCATAGCATCGATGTTATCAAAATCGTTCTCGCATGCATCAATAATATAGCCCAGCTGCTCGGCATTACCCGTGGCAAGAAAGTCGATGGGATTGGCAACCGATGAACCGGGGTATAGTTTTTCCAGCAGTGCTTTAGCCTTAGGTCCTTCAATGGTTGGCACTTCAAGTTTGTTGTTCGATAATGAATCGGTGAGCATTACTGCTGGTCCACCAGCATGGGTAATAATGGCTATACGTTTACCCTGAAGTTCAGGGTGCATATAAATACCTGCAACGGTAGCTAGCTCATCCCTTCCATAGCAACGAACAATTCCTGCTTTTCGGAAAAGAGCATCAACTGCCACATCGCTGCTTGCAAGTGCACCGGTATGCGAGCTGGCAGCACGACTACCCGCTTCAGAACCACCGGCCTTTATGGCTGCAATTCTACAACCTTTTCGAATTAACGAAGTGGCATGCTTCAACAGCTTCTGTGGTTTGTTTACACTCTCAATGTAAAGCAATTTTATGCGTGAGCTGCTAACGGGATCAAAATGTGTATCCATGTACTCAAGGATATCCTCCACACCCATCTGTGCACTGTTGCCAACGCTATAAACAGATGCAAACGAAAGCCCTTTTGGCATTCCTGCCTCCATGATGAAAACAGCAGTTGCGCCTGAACCTGAAATGAAATCGATTCCCTTGGGATCGAGTTTGGGAACGGGCGTTGTAAAAACCCCAGCATAGTTAGAGTTCATAACACCAATGCAATTGGGCCCTATTAAGCAGCCCCCTGTTGAGTTAATGGTATCGACAATCTGCTCTTCAAGCTTTGCTCCCTCCTCGCTCTCCTCATGAAAGCTCTTGTTTCCTTCTGCTTTGCCAGAATATCAATGGTCAACGGACAATATTTTGCTGCAATGGCAAGAATTGCTAAATCAACCTGAGGTAATTCAGCAACATCCCGATAGGATTTTACCCCTTGTACCTCATCCAGTTTAGGGTTTACAACGTAAAGGTTTCCCTTAAAATGGTTATCGATAAGGTTTTTGAGGACTTTTCCTCCCGGTTTCTGGATGTCGTCCGATCCTCCAACAACAACAATACTGTTTGGGTTAAGTAATTGCTTATTAATCATTATCTATATTTTTCTTATTTTACGTTTCCGATTTAAAAGAGCCAATCCCTAAAAAATAGCTGAATACCGGGTTTACGATCAATGAAACCAGCATACCAATGGTTCCTGCTCCGGGCGAAGAGAAATACCAGGGTACTTTTGTTCCAGCCTCAACACTCAACCCCATAAAGTATAGAGTTAAACAAGTTCCCAGTCCTATTAATGCCGATGAAATGGCGCCATATCTATTAACTTTTTTACTGAATAAACCCCAAACGAAAGGTCCCAGAAAGAAAGAACCAATGGCTCCCCATGAAATTCCGAGAATCTCAACAATCACATCAAATTCAACCAGTGCGAGCAAAACGGCAAGCAATACAAATATACCACTCATTACTCTCATCATTGCTGTTAATGATTTGTCGGAGGCGTTCCTTTTTATAAAACCAGCATAAAAATCCTTGGTAATGGATGAACTGGATATTAACACCAGCGCCGCCAAGGTTGACATTGACGCAGAAAGAATTAGTAATAAAATGATTACCGAAAGGGATGAGGGAATTATACTGGTTAGCAGCTCGGGCATCAACTTATCGATTACGGGTGAGCCATTGCTAAAAACATTGGGATTTGAGTTGGGTGTTAGAAAAATTCTTGTGGTTGAACCCAAAAAATATGCTACCCCGCCTATTAAAACTGCAAAAATGGTTGAAGCAAACATTCCAATACGAACCGATTTTCTATCGCGTATGGCATAGAATTTCTGTACTAACTGAGGCATGGCAAAGGGTGCAACGCTTGTTAAAAAAACGAGTGAGAATAAAGGCCAAAAACCGGGAGGTCCTATTGGTTTTGACAGTTTTGGTTGAATAGCAGCTAATGAATCGGTAATATTAGGAATTCCCTCACCCTTGGATGTGGCAAAAAAGAAAAGAATAATCACACTAAAAGTCATTATAATTCCAAAAATCATATCGATGAGCGCAATAGACTTGTATCCTCCAAGAACTATGTAAATAGCTGTAAAAATTCCCATGAATAAAAGGGCTTGCCAGTATTGAATGCTGAAGCTAGTTTCAAAAAGGTATGACAATCCCATAAAAACGGCTGCGGAATAGGGTATCAAGAAAATGAAAATTACAATTACTGCCGCTAATTTCAAGAAAGAGCTGCTGTAACGTTTTTCAAGAAATTCGCTCATGGTGGCTACACCATACTCTTGAGACATACTCTTAATTTTCCACCCAAAGAGAGCCCAAACCAAGAAAACACCTACGATTGCGTTAAAAAAGGCTATCCAAAGACTCGAAAGTCCAAAATTCCAACCAATATTTCCGGCAAATCCGATGAAGAGAACTGCCGAAAAATATGCGGTTCCATACGAAAAAGCTGACATCCAAGGACCAACATTACCTCCACCAAGAAAAAAGTCGTTGAATGATTTGGTTTTACGTAAGCCATAAATACCAACTAATACTATCATTATGGCATAAATTGCAATGACTATAATTTTTAATATCATGGTTTTGGGTTGTTGAGTTATTATTTTTGTGCAGAACAACAAATGTATTTGATTATGATTAATTTAATAAACAATGAGCTATTGTTTTGAAACGAGAACAAACATACAAAAAATGATTAATATCTATTCTATGATTAAAAGCATGTAGCCTGCTTAATTCATAAACTTTGTGTTTTCTTTGTGACTTAGTGACTCCCGAAGTTTCGGGAGTGGCAAGTCTTTTTCCGCCACAAAGACACCAAGACACTAATCCCGAATTCTCGGGATCACTAAGATGTATTAATTTATGAATTAATCAGGGTAGAGTATATGATAGAAATCATTTAAGTTACAATCACTATTTAATACATACATTCATATCTTTGTCAATCCTTTTCGATAAACTTTTATGAACCAAATTGAAGAAATCATCAATAAAGAACAACTGACGAAGCAGGATATCATGCTTCTTCTTCAATGCGATCAGGAAGAAAAGAATAAATTGTATTCCAAAGCAGCAAAGATTAAGAAGGAGTATGTTGGAGATATTGTTTACTTCCGTGGTTTGATTGAAATGTCTAATATCTGCCGTAAAAACTGTTTTTACTGTGGTATTAGGCTTGGTAATACATACATAAAAAGGTATAATCTTTCTGATGAAGAGGTTGTAGAAGCCTCTGTTTATGCATGGCAGAATAAATTCGCCAGCATCGCCATTCAAACAGGAGAGGTTTCTAACAATGAATTTATTAAAAGAGTTACCAACCTTCTTAAAAAAATCAATAGTGCAACCAATGGAGAATTGGGAATAACCCTATCCATGGGCGAGCAAACCGAAGAAACCTATAGAGAATGGTTTGAGAATGGTGCAGTGAGATACCTTCTTAGAATTGAAACCACAAACCGCAATCTTTATTCAAAGCTTCATCCTCAGAACAAAGTTCATGATTTTGACGAAAGGATAACGTGCCTAAAATTACTTCGCAAAGTTGGTTATCAGGTTGGCTCAGGAGTAATGATCGGGCTACCCTTTCAAACCATTGAGCAGCTTGCCGAAGATATACTGTGGATGAAAGAAATGGATTTGGATATGGTTGGAATGGGTCCGTATGTTGAACATCCGGATACTCCACTCTACAAGTATAAGGATATTCTACTTCCACTCGATGAAAGGCTAAGCCTTTCATTAAAGATGATAGCCATTCTAAGGATTATCATGAAAGATATTAACATTGTTGCCCCAACTGCACTTCAGGCAATAGATAACCTAGGACGTGAAAAGGGTATACTGGCTGGTGCCAATGTTGTTATGCCCAATATCACTCCGGGTTTATACCGAAACGACTATAAACTTTACGAAAACAAACCCTGCGTTGACGATGCAATGGATGAATGCAAAAATTGCCTTGAAACCAGAATACAGCTAACGGGTAATACCATTGGTTATGGCGAGCATGGTAATTCGAAGCATTTTTTTTCAAGAAAAAAAGCGTAAAGAGGTGAAATATATTTACTCTTTGAAACATCTATCGCTTACACCAGTTCCACTTTCACCGACTAAAAATGCCCATTCACCGATTTTCTATTCTATGGGTAATAGTAGCACCATATTTTTGTGGTGAACATTTAAATAATTATTACTATGGAAACAATAGATCAACAACCAACCCGCTCCAACAATGCTAGGATTATTGTTGGATTAGTTTTTCTAACCTTAGGAGCTTTCCTTTTTGCCGACAGGTTTGATATCATACCCTTTAACTGGAACCAGTACATCTTTACCTGGCAAAGTTTACTGATCGGCATTGGACTGATCAGCTTAGCCAAGAATGAATCCAGGGCAACTGGCTTAGTTCTAATTGGAATAGGTGGATTTTTCTTGGCCGCTAAGATACTTGGATTTCATTATCCAGTCAGGCTTTTCTTCTGGCCAACGGTTTTCGTTGCACTAGGCTTAATCCTTATCTTCCAGCGTAAAACCCATCATGTAAGGTATAGATTCACCAAAGGAGTTACTGATATGGATTATATTGACGATGTTGCTATTTTCGGAGGAAGCGATCAAAAGGTAACTTCAAAAAACTTCAAGGGTGGAAAGATTACCAATATTTTTGGCGGCAGCACTTTTGATTTAAGCGATGCTGAAATGGCCCCCGGACGAAATACAATGGATATGTTCTGCCTTTTTGGGGGATCCAAAATTATTCTTCCTCCCAACTGGAAAGTGAAGATCGAGATCACAGCCATATTCGGAGGCTACTCCGATAAAAGGAGAAATGCTCCAAAAACTGTTGAATTCTCCAACGAAAGTGAACTTGTATTGCGTGGAGTGGCAATTTTTGGAGGGGGTGAAATAAAAAGTTATTAAAAATATTTGCACATTTATTTAAAAGAAGAGGGTGTCTCGAAAGTCAAAAAGGATTAGATTTACTACTCTGTGGAACTCTGTGATTCCCCTGTGATACACTGTGATACAATAAAATATAAA
This sequence comes from uncultured Rikenellaceae bacterium, assembly GCA_964509385.1. Lineage (GTDB taxonomy): Bacteria > Bacteroidota > Bacteroidia > Bacteroidales > Tenuifilaceae > MWFE01. Next base: position 17,941 of record CAZDXY010000045.1, on the reverse strand, counting down.
TTCCACAGAGTTTCATAGAGTCCTTCACAGAGTCACACAATGGACTTTTGAGACACCCTCTTCTCATTTGATTAATAACTTTTTACCAACTAGTATCTAAACTATTATACATCAAACCCTCCATAATCCTAGCAGCCTTTTCCTCATCGCTGAGGTTCAAAAATTCTTTTCGTTTTTCCTCCGAAATGGCATTCATTTCAAACTCTATCTGCTTTTTGAGTTCGTATACTTCCTTCTCCTTTCTATTTGTCAGATAGTTTCGGGCAACATTGGGGAATAGCTCAAGGAGCAATTGCTCCTCCTCGGTGCCAGCCAACTTTATTCCACCAAAATCTTCAAGAATTACTGGATTCTCTTGTGCTTTGTAATTCTGTGAGTTGAAAGGTACCTCCTCCTTCTGCCCGCAAATCTTCTCGCGAAATTCAGGTTCAATGGGCATGGGAGTTTTGCCATACAGTCCCATCACCAAATTGTTGAATTGCTTAGAGATATTGGAATACATATCTTCCTTTTTGCTCAATGAGATTACGCAGTTTACAGACTGAGCACCCACTATTTGGCTTGTGGGTGTAACAAGTGGAGGGCATCCTGCCTCAATGCGCACCATTGGAACCATTTCCAATACTTTGGGAAGTAATTCTTCCATCTTCATTTGGCGGAGTTGAGCCAACATATTGGTGTACATACCTCCAGGAATCTCGGCGTTCCGTACCCTGCTATCGGGTGGAATAAGGTTAAACCACTCCTCAATTTTTTTGGTTGCCTGCAGTAATTCCTCCCCCTTATCCTCTTTAGCAAAACGAATGGCATCGTTAAATAGCTTATCTACGTGCTTTGGAAGATCGTCGGAAGTTATGTCAAAGTCAACTGGGAACTGCTTATATGAGTCGAATTCTGCAAGCTCCTTACGAATTGACAATAACTCTGCATTAATTTTTACCACAGCATCCAGGTTCGCACCTGTGTTGAGAGATAATTTATCGGCAAAAATTTGAATAATCTCGAAAGCGGGAGCTGCTGGACCACCCGCCAAAGCCAATATGGAAGTGTCAACAATGTCAACTCCGCTAACAATTGCCATTAAAGTTGAAGCCAAACCATATCCCGGTGTACAATGAGTATGAAAATCGATGGGCAGCTTGACTTCTGCTTTCAGTCTTCGGATTAGCTCACCTGAAAGCGATGGGGTTATCAGACCAGCCATGTCTTTAATGGTAATCATATCTGCGCCCATACCCTCCAATTCCTTGGCCTTTGATATAAAATAGTCGATACTGAAAACGTCGGTTGGCAATTTCTTCCCCCTTAGAAATGCGAAAACCCTTTGCTTATGCGAAAATTTTGGATTAACGGTATAGCAAACGGCACAGTCGGCAATGCCACCATTTTCCTTAACATATTTAATGGTTGACCGCATGTTTTCGAGATCGTTAAGGCAGTCGAATATTCGCATAATATCGATCCCTCCCTTAACCGCTACGCGGTTAAAGCCCTCAATAACTTCTTCGGGGTAGGGATCATAACCAAAAAGATTTCTGCCACGCGATAAAGCTGTAAGTTTACAGGTATCGCCAATTAAATCGTTAATAACCCTTAAACGATACCATGGATCCTCATTCAGATATCGCATTACGCTATCGGGGACAGCGCCTCCCCATACCTCCATGGCATAAAAACCGGCATCTTTATAAAGGGGTAATAGCTTTTCAACCTGAGGGAATGTCATCCGTGTTGCAAGCATCGATTGCTGTCCATCGCGGAGAGTGAGATCGCGAATTTTCAATTCGCCCTTGTACTTGGCATTCTTTCTGGCATTAACTTTAGCCTCACGGTTTTTTTCCTTTTTAAGTTCATACTCTTCCTTGCGCCTCTTGTAAAGAAAATCCTTTGCAACGCTAGGAAAAAGTTCCAAAAGAAGGTACTCCTTCTGATCCTTTGCCAATTTTACGCTCTGAAATTCTTTAAGTTCGGCGTTTTCTGGTGCTTTATAGTTGTTAAGATCGTAAGGTGACTCGTCGGAGAAACCGCAAATCTTCATGCGAAAATTTGGATTAATATCTATGGGTGTTTTGCCATACTCACCCTTCACCAGGTTGAAGAATTGATTTGAAACATTGGAATAAAAGGGTTTCCCTGCATTCTCATCGATAACACAGTTAACCGCTTGCGCACCAACTATCTGACTTGATGGGGTGACTAGGGGTGGGCAACCAGCATCGAGACGTACCACAGGAACAACCTCAAGAACTCTATCCAGAAGATGATCAAGCCCCAATGTTTTAAGCTGCGAAAGCATGTTGGTGTACATACCTCCTGGGATTTCAGCAAGTTTAACCTTCTCGTCGGGTGCTGGAAAATTGAAGTATTTCTCAATGGCATGGCAAACTCTCAATAACTCATCCTCCTTCTCTTTCTTGGCAAAGGTGAAGGCTTCATCAAAAAGCGAATCGATATTCTGAGGCAAGTTGCAGCTCACCAATTCAAAATCAATGGGTATCTGCCTGTAGCTATCTACATCAGCTAAGCTATTTACTCTGATATCTTTGAGAATGCGATTAAGCTGATCGATAATTTCAGGTTCACCATCCACTGAAATGCCCATTTTTTTACAGAAGATATAGATAAGTTCATAGGCAGGAGCGGCACTACCCCCGGCAAAGAACATTAGGTTTGTATCCACAATATCAACTCCGTTGATAATGGCTGTGAGAGTGGATGCCAAACCATATCCCGGAGTACAATGAGTATGAAAATCAACAGGAATCGTTAAATTCTCCTTGAATTTCCTGATGATCTTTGCCGTTTCGACTGGAGAAGCAAGTCCTGCCATGTCCTTGAGTGAAATTATATCGGCGCCCATTGCCTCCATCTGCTTTGCCTTACTCAAAAAATAATCGACACCAAAAATCTTTTTGGGTAGATCCTTTACCATCAATTTACTCCGCAACTTTTCTTTTTCGGGCATTCGGGGATCAATCGTATAGCAAACAGCGCAGTCGGCTAACCCGCCTGCAGCTTTCACGTAATTGATGGTTGTTTTAATATTATCCACATCGTTTAGGCAATCGAAAATTCGCATAATATCCACACCCGACTTCACAGCATTGGTATTAAATCCCTCAATAACCTTCTCAGGGTATGGATTATAGCCAAAAAGGTTCATTCCCCGTGACAGTGCTGTTAGCTTTGATCCCTTTCCAACAACCTTCTTAATGCTCTCTAACCTTGTCCATGGATTTTCCCCAAGAAATCGCATAATAGAATCGGGAACTGCCCCTCCCCATACCTCCATGGCATAAAAACCAGCCTTGCTGAATAGGGGTAATACCTTATCAACCTCGCTCTGAGGCATACGTGTGGCAAATAATGACTGCTGTCCATCTCGTAGGGTTAAATCGCGAATTTTAAGGTGTCTGTTCATGATTAAAATGATTCATTTTATGAATTATATTCTCGTTGTAAATGTACCCAAACCCCTCACAAAAAGTTACTAATTCTATCATGATAATTTTAGGTTATACAGCATACTAACAAGGGTAAAATTGTCTTTATACACAATTCAATAAAAAAGGGTGCAACCATATGATTGCACCCTTTTGATTTATAGTCTAAAATTTAGTACCCGAATATCTGTTCGCGAGTTAACTTGGTAACTGGGCCAAACTTTTTTTGAACCTGCTTGAAATCTACAACATTCTCGTGGCCTAGGATAACATAGGTTTTAGGTTTGTTTTTGATATACTGCTCATTAAAGCGAATTACATCATCCATAGTCATATTTGGAATTGCTTCAAAATATGTTTTACGAATATCCTCTTTATATCCCATCTTCTGAGCATTGATATAATTCATTATTACACCCATCTTGGTAATACGCTGATTACGTATACCGCTAATGATTGCATCCTTTGCCAATTCAAACGAGGTTTCTGAAACTGGCATTTCATCAAATAGCTCATTAAATGCTGTAAAGGCTTCAATTACCTTATCGTTTTGAGTGCCTATAAAGGAATTGTTCATAAATGATCCGTTAGGATTTGATGGAGTATTGTAATATGAACGAGCCGTATATGCCAAACCTCTTTTTTCCCTTAATTCTTGGAATACAATAGTATTCATTCCTCCTCCAAAGTATGCATTGTACATTCTGGCATAAGGTAGAATTTCAAAACTATAATCAACACTTTTAGTAATTAACTGTAAATATGATTGATTAGCCTCATAGTGTGAGAATAAAACCCTGTTTTTGTCAGTGTTCAACTCAACAAATAAGTTCCCTTCGGGAGAAGGAAGAAAGCTTGATGGCACTGCATGAACTTTTTCGAGCATTTGCTTCAACTCTTCAGGGTTGTATGTTCCGTAATAAAGCACCTTGTGCTTATAATTTGGTAGCTCTTTAATTTTATTGGTTAAGGTTTCGCCGTTTAACTTCTTTAAATCATCATTTGAAATGATATTGGTAAAAGGTGATTTTGGACCAAAAGTGGCATAGCTTACCAAACCATTAAAAACCGATTGTTGGCTTAACTTGGCATTCTCCCTCTCCTTCAAAATCTTATCAATATACTTTGCTAATGCATCCTCATCAGGTTGGCAATCGGTGAGTAAAGATTCTAGCAATTCTGCTGCTTTTTCCTGATTCTCACTAAGACCTGTAACGTAAACATAGGTTTCTTCATTGGATGAGAAAACGTTGAAGTTGCATGCAATTTTGTAGAATTCCTGTGCGATCTCCTCTGCCGAAAGTTTCGATGTGCCTATGAATGGTAAATAATCGGCAGCAATGTTAATCATCTTATCATGATCGCTACCAAAGGAGAAATAGTAGTAAAGTGAGAATGTGGCATTCTCAACGTTTTCTTTATGCAGCACCTCTAAACCATTTATCTCCATTTTATTGATATCCTTCTCAAAATCAACAAAAACAGGTTCAATATCAACAACTTTTCTTGCTTTGAAATCGACTAAAAATTGTGATTCTTCATTCCTATTTATGTGAATAGGAGTTATAGGAGGTTTGGGTACAATTTCAATATCAGGTTTACCCTGACGTTTGTACACAACAACATAATTGTTGCCAAGGTTTTCCTTAGCAAAATCCACAAGATCTTCCTTTGTTATTTTGCTTAATTCATCGATGTAGCCAACTGCATCTTTCCATTTTATGTCGTTGAGAAAGCTATTGGACATCATCCAAACCCGACCAAAGTTGTTTTCAAGCCTCTTCATCTCAAATAACTTCAAATTATTGATTGTAGCTTCGAGCATCCAGTCGGGGAATTCTCCCTGCTTAAGCAGCTCAACTTGCTCCAAAAGAATGTCCCTTGCTTCCTCAAGGGTTTGCCCGCTCCTATTCCTTGCATTTAGAACAATGCTTGAATAATCAGCAAGTTTACTGCAGTATGCTCCGGCGCTTAGGGTTCTTTGCTTTAGGTTGACATTTAAGTCGATCAATCCCGTTTTGCCGTTGGAGAGCATACGCGATAGCAGATCTGCCATCATGGCTTCGCGCGACGAAGCCCCGGGGAAACGATAGCCAATGCTAAGCTGCTCTGCCTCAAGTCCAATAACATCAACCTCAATGGGTTGTTCGATTGGTTTCTCGTTCTCGAACTTAAGCTTAGGAACATTTTTTCTTTTCAATACACTAAACTCTTTATCTATTATGGCAATGGCTTCATCAGGATCAAAGTCACCCGACATAATGATGGCCATATTGTTGGGAACATAATACTTATCGAAGAATTCACGAATATTCTTCATGGAAGGATTCTTCAGATGCTCTGCTTCTCCCAGCGTGGTTTGCTGTCCGTATGGATGGTTGGGAAATAATGCTTTGTATAGCTCTTCGCTAACTTTTCGCCTATCGTTGGTCAAAGATCTGTTTTTCTCTTCATATACCGTTTCCAATTCGGTATGGAATAGCCTTAGTACAGGATTAGAAAAACGTTCAGCCTGAATGGCTGCCCAGTTTTCGAGCTGGTTACTGGGAATGTTCTCTATATAAACGGTATAATCATTTGATGTTCCAGCGTTGGTTCCGGTGGAACCAATAAATTTCATCATTTTATCATACTCATTGGGAATGGCTAGCTTTGATGCTTCATAGGAAATGCTATCGATTACCTTATATATATTAGCACGAATTTCAGGATCGGTTTCAACTCTATACTCCTCAAAAAGGTTTTCAATTTGCTCAATTAAAACCTTTTCTCTCTCCCAATCCATTGTTCCAATATTTGAGGTTCCTTTAAACATCATGTGCTCAAAGTAATGTGCCAATCCTGTGGTTTCAGAGGGATCATGCTTGCTGCCAACCTTAACGGCAACATATGTTTGGATTCTTGGCTCATCTTTATAAACACTCATGTACACCTTGAGTCCATTGTCAAGTGTATAGATTCTAGCATTTAAAGGGTCATTCTTTAAAGTTTCGTACTTGTAACCCTTCTGGCACGAAGACATAACGCCAACCACCATTGGAATTGCAATAAGCAGTAAAGAAATTCTTTTTAGTCTCTTCATCGTTCGAGTTTTTAAAAGGTAAGGTTAATGTATTAGTATTATGACTATTAAGGTAAAAAGCAGGAGAAATTATTGATAATAAAAAAAGGTAAAATACAGTATAAAATTTTAATCACACTTAATTGACTTAATAAACAGAAAAAGGTTTATATAAAAAAACACTTGCAGTAAAAAAGAACTAAATTGCGCAATAGAATAATATCCACCCAAATATAGTATAACATGCTTAAGAAAATTATCATATTAAAAATACTGACTTTATTTTTTTTACTGAATTCTTTAGCACAAATCCAGTATTTTCACAATCATTATGCAGGAGTTGATAGTAGTTATATCTACAGTCTTGGAAATGGGTTGGAATTATTAGATATTGATTTTTCGAACACAGGAGAAAACATCACCTGGGATTTTTCAGATATCGAAGTAGTATCGCAACAGGAAGAATTCTTTGTCAGTCCCAACCAATCGGGATATTTTGAGAGTTTTATGTTTACCTGTTTAACTTCTGGTGGTAATTACTATAGCTGTTACACGCAATGGAACTCTCTCAGCAATATTGCCTTAAAGACAAATCAAGAGTTTTATTTGGTGTCTGTCGAGATATCAAATTTTACAGAATTCCAAAAGAAAAGTAGCACTAAAGTTGAATCCACTATGATTGGGGTTAATGTTCAATATAATGATACTCAAATCCCATTCACAATACCTTTAAGCCAGCCCGATGTATTAATTGACTTTCCAGTATCATTTCAAAATGCCGATACAAGCATTTCGGGTTTTCATGTAGATCTTTCGCCTTACGGGTATGAACTGGAAGCAAAGCGATGGCAAAAAAGGATTAATATCGTTGATGGTTGGGGTAGCCTAATAACCCCCTTTGCATCTTTTCCTCAAACCCTTAGAATGTTCACCACCAATGAAATAGTCGATTCAGTATTTTTCCAGAACGACACTATTGCTCTACCAAGAACCGAACTACAAATTCAATGGTTCTCTCCTATGTACGGGCAAACTGTTTTTAGAGCACATGGATTATTAACTGAAGAAGGCGGTATTTTCCATTCAGTCGATTTTATCGATTCACTTCGATGTCTTCCGGCTAGTGCAGGTTTTTTATACTATCCGATATCTCCCATGATTGATGCAGAAGAACGTTTTGTTGATATTTCTTTCATCAACTCCAGCTTGAACGCGACTCACTATTATTGGGATTTCGGCGACACGGAAAGTGGTAGTAATAATTACTCTAACTTAAAGAATCCCATACATACCTACACCAACGGAGGAAATTACCTTGTTACCCTTGCTGTTCGCAATGAGATATGCGAACCGGTTACATTCGATTCCATGAAATTAATGGTATTTATTGCCGATACCGCCGATGTAACAGCTGCTTTTAGCTATACTCCGGAGATATCATGCCTAGGTTCTAATGTCTTTTTTACCTCTGAATCTCAGAATGCATATTCATTCCTTTGGGACTTTGACGATGGAAACACATCTACCAATAAGAACCCGAATCACTTATACGATGAGACAGGTATATATTCTGTAACTCTTACTGCATCAAACACCACAAAAACGGACGAGGTTACCCACGAGGTTTCAGTGTATCCCATTACCATTGCAAATGCCGGACCCGATACAACCATTGTTAAGGGTAATTCTGTTATACTACAGGGAAGTGGCGGCGATTACTTATCGTCGTACATATGGGATGACTCTGAATATCTTAGCTGCACAAACTGTCAAAATCCATTGGCTTCGCCAGAGGAAACCACTATCTTTTACCTAACCGTTTCGGATTTATGCAATGAGAGTCGAGATAGTGTTATAATATATGTGGTTCCTCCCGTGTCTGTACCGTTAACAACAGAAAAAGGATTTATCAGCATCTATCCCAATCCAAATAATGGTTCCTTCACCATATCCCTACCTTTTGCAATTACCAATGAAGTTGGCATTACTATTTATAATACATTAGGACAAGAGGTTTGGAAAAGCACCACAGCAATAATGTCTGATAAGACCATTAACGTTTGTACAAACAATTTGAAAACAGGTTTTTACATCATCGCAGTAAGAACCCCCGACATCAATTTTAAGGGTAAGTTGCAGATTCGACAATGATCTAACCTCAAATATCCCTATTTCTACTTGTATGAGAAAGTACTCCCCCCTAAAAATTCTCTAAGGATTGATGTGGGTGGAATTTCATCGTAGGGAATACTAACAAAGTAGCTGAGGAACTTTAAAAGTCGCTTGGCTTCGGCATATTCAGGAACATTCATTGGCACTTTGTTAAGAATTGGTTCGGCAAAAGACTTGAGTATACCAAACTCGTAGAGCAAAGATGTGTTAAACATCACATCTGCTTCCTCCTGAAATGGGAAGATATTATGATCCTCGCCCCTACGAACGCTTTCCCATCGGGAAATGGTATCGAGAGCGCTGTAGCCACGGTAACGATAGTCCCGAATTATTCTTCTGATTAGGCGATTATCGGTGGTTGGTATTCGGTTTGTGCCATCAATAGAAAGTGATGTTAATGCCGAGATATAAATTCTGTACTTCTTCTCACTTTCGATTAAATGTGTTAGTTCAGGATTAAGAGCATGAATTCCCTCAATAATTATTATCCCATTATCCTCTATCTTTAATCGCGTATCGTCGAAAAAACGCTTACCCTTTTCGAATGAAAACTTGGGTAGTTTAACCTCATTACCTTTTAACAGCTCGATTAAGTCGTTGTTAAAGTAATCGATATCCAATGCATGAATCGATTCAAAATCGTATTCACCATGCTCATCCCTCGGAGTCTTCTCTCTGTCGACAAAGTAGTTATCAAGAGAAATGGTATAGGGTTTCAAACCTGCAACTTTTAGCTGAATGGCAATGCGTTTAGCAAAAGTTGTTTTTCCCGATGATGATGGACCTGAAATAAGGACAATACGTACCTTATCCCTACGTGAGTATATTTGATCGGCAATTTGAATTACCTTTCTTTCGTGTAGTGCTTCCGATATCTTTATCAACTCGCTTGCCCCACCCTGCTGAATCTGCTTGTTGATGGTTGCAATACTGCTTACACCAATAATATCAACCCATTCGCGATATTCCTGGAATATTTCAAACATCTTGTTCTGAAGCACAATATCCTCCATCTCATCCGGCTTCCGTCGTTTTGGGATCATTAAAAGCATACCCTGATAGTACTTAACCAGATCGAATACTTTTAAATAACCCGTAGATGGAACAAGGCATCCAAAGAAGTAGTCTGCTGAATCGTTAAGATAATACACTGATGTATAGATAGTTGACCTAGTCTCAAAAAGGCTTGCCTTCTCCTCCTCCCCCAATTCTTGAAATAACTTTACAACATCAGTTGTAAGTACCTTATCCCTGCGAAAAGGTAAATTTTGGGCAACTAATTCGCGCATCCTATCGCCAATGGCAAATATCAACGGGAATTCAAGGGGACCATTATAGCTATCAATTTCGCAGTAAAAACCCTTGGAAACGGAATGTTCAATTCTAACCTTACCTCCGGGTACAACATCCCTAACCGCCTTACTCAGCACAAAAAAAAGGCTCCTCTGATACATTCTCATCCCCGCAGAATGTGTTATATCAATGAAACGAATGGTTTTGGGGCTGTATACATTATAATCTAACTCTTTTAGCTCATTATTAACCATGGCTCCGAGGATTGGATAATCCAACTTTAAACCTATAGCTTTTGCCACCTCGTTAAGGCTTAATCCAGGCTTTATTCTCTCCCTTTTACCTGTATTCTCACAAATAATCTCAAGATCTTTTCTCATAATGTTATTTTTTTGGCATGCATTTATCAAAGATAGCTACTGAAATTCTTAAAAACAAAGGAAGCATTGACTTTGGCTATTTTTCGAAACAAATCCAGTGAATGTTTCCAAAAGGTTTAAAACCAATTGATTCAACCATTTCGAGTGATGGTATATTGGTAGGCTCAACACTTGTGTAAGGTATTTCGTTTTGAGAACGGCATCTTTTGCATAATTCAATCACCAGTTCCCGGGCAATTCCCTTTCTCCGATAATCTTCCAATACATGTAATAGCCCCATTGCACCATCATCATGGAACATGGCCCAAGCCACTAACCTACTTTCTTCGTAGTATGCTACTCCTGGACAAATTTCTAATTGCTTTGCAATGTATTCAGGGCTAGTAAAAGACTGATAATTAGAATTTTTATAAACAAACTGTGCATCAGTAGGAAGCAACTCATTAACTGTCAATCGGCTTTCGGGTAGCATTACTTCTTCGGGTAAATAGAATTTAATGCATGTGAGCATCCACTGAATATCAAATCGAGCCTCCAACTCGCCCAGCATCCAATCATTGGTAAGAACTATATGGTGTTTTCCGAAACCAATATCTTCAAGAAACTGAAAATAATCGTTTCTTTCAAAGCAATGAATGTACCACCAGAGCTCATCGCTTCTACCACAAACCATAAAAGAAGTATTTATTCTTTTAACTTCGTTTGGCTCATGATTCTTAAAAAAACCCAACATATTACAATTATCCAAAGAATCTGTAAGCAGCGTGTCTTGAATATATTTTGGCAATTTGCTCATGGTTTTATTCTATCGAAAAAAGATTTATTCTTTTTGCAGTTTTTGAAGGATTAACTCCAACTTATTATCAATGGGTAGATTTCCATCAATCCAATTTATTTCTACTCCGCTTCGCTCCATTTTCCTAAACCATGTCATCTGACGCTTGGCAAACTGGTGGATGGCCGTATTCAAACCTGTGAACATTTCATCATACGATATTTCACCAAGAATAAACCTTGTAATCCATTTATATTCTAGTCCATAATATATTAATTCGGTAGGTTTTACCCCTCTGTCAATAAGTTGCCTAACTTCGTCAATCATACCATCGGCAAGTCTTTGCTTTAACCTCTCGGTTATTCTTACGCGCTGCTGATGCCTTGGGAATACAATCCCAAAAACTATATTGCGAATTGCCGGATATTGGTAATCATCACCGCCAGTCCTCGCGTAAAACTCCTCTATCTCAATGGCTCGGATGAGCCTTTTGCAATTAACTGTATCGGTTTGGTTGTGTAATTTTTTGTATGATTTTAAAATTTTTTCCAGCTCATCTTGGGTTTTTGCTGATAGTTCCAATCGAAGATCGATATTTTCTGGAACAGCAATCAGCTTATACCCTTTGATGGCTGCCTCAATATACAATCCCGATCCCCCACAGAGAATAGGAAAAGTACCACGCTTGGCTATATCATTAAAGGCTTCAAGAAAATGAGTTTGGTACTCATAAACATTCAACTGGTATCCTGCATCTACAATATCGATAACATGGAAGGGAATTTGCTTACCATTCACTAAATAATCATGCAAATCTTTACCAGTTCCCAAATCCATACCACGGTATACCTGGCGAGAATCGCCGCTAATCACCTCTCCGCCTATTCGATATGCTAAATTTGTGGCCACAGAGGTTTTACCTCCTGCTGTGGGACCAAGGATTGTGATTAGATTGTAATTATTTGGATTCCAATTGGTCATAAAAAATACTTTGAATAACTCATTAAAAACGAATTGCAATAAATGCCTTTCAGATTTAGAATGATGAATGGTGTAAATTTAGCTATTTTTGCGCACTGGTTTTGATAATATTATCAATCAACAATGATCTTCAAATATATAAATATTCTATATCGCCCTAATTTTGGATGGAATGAGGTAAAGATCAATCCACCAAAATCAAAGTCAACCCTAAAAAACCTGGTTATACCTGTTGCATTCATTTCCAGCTTTATCGTTTTTTTTGCTGTATATTATATAAGTAAGGGGTCAATACATGAAATGTTTAAGTATTCAGCATTCACTTTTTTTAAGTGGATAATCACTTTATTAATAGCAGGATGGGCAGTTAATGGTTTATCAGGTGGGTTCAAAGGATCGAAAAATTTCAACTTGTCGTTTTTGCTGGTATCTTTGCCCGCTAGTATTTTCATGATAATATCAAGTACAGGTAAACTATTTCCCATGTATTCTAGAATTTTCGATGCTGTTGGAATTTATAGCCTTTTTATATTCTATATGGGTGTTAACCCTATACTTAATATTCCAAAAGATAAAGCAATTGGATTTTCTTTTATTTCTCTTCTAATCTTCGCCATAACAAAATTTCTTTTTGATATTTTTTTTAGCTCGATATTTAATGTTCCATTTCATCTGTAAACATCGATTATGAGTTCTGGAAATAAAATAATGATAAAGAATAAAAAGGCATTTTTTCAGTTCGAAATACTGGAAACTTTTACGGCTGGCATTGTTTTAACCGGAACCGAAATCAAATCCATTCGACTTAGCAAAGCAAGCCTTGTGGATGCTTACTGTAAATTTGTTGAGGGTGAACTATGGCTAACCGGTATGCATATCGCTGAATACTCATACGGTACCTACAACAATCATGAACCAAAACGCGAGAGGAAACTTCTCCTGAATCGAACAGAGCTAAGAAAACTATTTCGCAGTTCACAGGAAAAAGGATTAACGATTGTAGCTCTAAAACTTTTTATCAACGAAAAAGGTTTAGCTAAAGTGGAAATTGGGTTGGCACGAGGTAAAAAGATGCATGATAAACGTGAGGATTTGAAAAAGAAAGATTCGAAGAGGGAAATGGATCGAATGCATAAATACTAAAAAATGGGCATAATCGATTTCATTCAGGACCCTGAAAATCTATACACCTGGCAGGTTATCACCATTCTTATAACTGCCGGATTTATGGTAGGTTTTATTAATACCATAGCAGGCAGCGGAACTGTTATTACCTATTCTTTGTTCATGTTCATGGGAATGCCTGCCAATATAGCAAATGGAACCATAAGGCTTGGGGTTATTCTTCAAACCCTCAGCTCGACTCTCTCCTTCAAAAAACAGGGTGTACTCGATTGGAAGAAAGGGTTGCTGATATCTATACCTGTAGCTTTAGGATCAATTCTGGGTGCGCAAATTGCTGCTATGCTCAATGTAAAGGTGTTCGAGAAGGCACTCGCCCTTATCATGCTCAGCATGATCTTTTTTCTATTTCGCAATCCGAAAAGATGGGCTGAAGGCCATAAGGAAAAAATGGAGGGTAAAATAACCCTAAACCAACTTTTAGTATTTTTTGGTATTGGGCTATACGGAGGATTTACGCATATAGGCGTTGGAATTTTTTTATTAGCAGCAATAGTAATGAAAGCTGGTTACGATCTGGTAAAAGCAAATGCCATAAAAGTGCTATCTGTTCTTGTTTACAGCCCCTTTGCGTTAATGGTATTTGTATTAAATAATCAGGTTGACTATAAAATAGGTTTAATCTCTGCCATTGGAAATATATTTGGCGGCTATTTAGCCTCTCGGTTAGCGGTTAACTGGGGTGCAGGATTTATTCGATGGTTCCTAATTGTAATTATTTTACTTTTCAACGCAAGGGTGTTTGGTTTAATATAAAATTAATCGCCAAAATACATACAAAAAAGAGGCTGCCCTTTGCAGACAGCCTCTTTTCCTTTTTAAACCAACTAAGAAAACTATTCTCTATTTGCTCCAGCTAATTTCTATTCTTTAACAAACCTTGCAATAAAAGGTTCTTTTAAATCATCCAATCGAATAAGGTAAATACCTGCGGCAAGGTCAGATACATCTATCTGAGTTTCATTATTGAAAACATCCAATCTTTTAACAAGAACTCCAATGTTATTGTAAATGCTTATTATTCCATATTCAAGATCAGCATTCAATCTAATACTAAGAAATTCCGACACAGGGTTGGGGAATATAGATAATGTTGTTGGAGGCTCATTATCATCCTCAACACTATTGTCAAACTGTTTGGGATTGGGAGCAGCGTTATTGACTACATTAATAGTGTAATCCTCAACCTCACCATAACTGAAGGTTTCGCAAGCGGTAGGTGCTGCATTGTATTTCATGCTAACACGCATTCTTGTAGTTCCCAAAGCTGCAGTAGTTGGTACAGTAAAGGTTTTACTTAATGTTGTGGCAAGTTTTGATGAGGATGCATTGATTAGCTCACTGCTTTCAAATTCACCATTTTGGTTCCAGTCAATCCAAATGTACCAATACTCAGTATAAGCTGTGCTTCTGAACCCTGCGCTGAAGTAAATGGTATTACTGGTACCTCTGCCAAGTGTTGCAACCATGCTTGTAAAATCACCATATCCACCATTTGCAGCGGTAACATTATTTATCTCTCCCAACTTAACCAGATCAATCCACTCATAGTATGCACTATTCCCTTTGGATGAACAATAAGTAACAGTATTCGAAAGAGTTGTTACGCTAATGGTATTACTTGCAGCAGAAACGTTTCCGGCAGCGTCGTATGCCTTAACGTAGAATGAATAGGTTGTGGACGGTGTTAAATTGCTAATGCTGCACGATGTACCAGTAACTGTTCCAATCATCGATCCTCCTTGATAAACCTGATAACCTGTAACACCTACATTATCAGTGGAAGCAGTCCAACTTAATGACAATGTGGTTTGGGTAATATTTGAAGCGGCCAAGTTGGTCGGAGCTGTAGGTGCTTGAGTATCAGGAATCGCCTGAGTAATGTTCACAGTGTAATCCTCAACCTCACCATAACTAAAGGTTTCGCAAGCTGTTTGGGCACCGTTGTACTTCATGCTCACTCGCATACGAGAATTAATAGTTGCTGTTCCTGCAGGAATAGTTAATGTTCCGGTAACGGTAGTCTTACTCATTGTACCAGCATCAAATACCAGCTCACCAGTATCATCAAAATCACCATCGCCATTCAGGTCAACCCAAATTTTCCAGTACTCGTTGTACGTTGTACTGGAAAAGCCAGGGGTTAAACTAATGTTATAAGCTTGTCCTGCCTGAAGATTGATTACCTGCGATGTGAAATCTGTATAACCCGCAGCACCCGATGAATTTGTGAAGGATCCTATGGTTACACTGGCAATCCACTCATAGCTATAGTTGTTTCCTTTTGAAGTGCAATAAGTTATTGTCTGTTCTAGGGTAGTTACGCTTATTGTGTTGCTAGCATTTGAAACATTACCAGCTTCATCGTAAGCTTTAACGTAGAAAGAATAGGTAGTGGCAGCAGTTAATCCACTAACATTATATGAAGTGCTTGCAGTTGTACCTATTAACGATCCTCCCCTATAAACCTGATAACCAGTTACGCCCACGTTATCCGTTGAAGCAGTCCAACTCAATGTTAATGTGGTTTGGGTAACATTGGAGGCTGCAAGGTTGGTAGGAGCAGTTGGAGCTTGCGTATCGGGGGGTGCTAGGGTGGTAACCGAAATAGTATTGCTGGCAGCAGAAATGTTGCCGGCAGCATCCTTAGCCTTTACATAAAAAGAGTAGGTTGTACTGGCAGTAAGTCCCGTTACATTAGCTGATGTGCCTGTAACTGAACCCAGCAGCGAACCATTGCTGTAAACATCGTATCCTGTTACTCCAACATTATCAGTAGAAGCAGTCCATGTTAATGTTAAAGTGGTTTGAGTAATGTTGGATGCCGCTAAGTTGGTTGGAGCGGTTGGTGGCTGAGTATCTCCAGCAGGTTGAATGATAACTGTGTAGTCTTCAACCTCGCCATAAGAGAATGTTTCGCACGAGGTTTGGGCTGCGTTATACTTCATTGATACCCTCATTCGGGTTGTAATGGCTGCAGTGCCTGTAGGAATTGTTAATGTTCCTGTCACAGTTGTTTTACTCATTGATCCTGGATCAAATACTAATTCACCAGTATCATCAAAATCACCATCGCCATTCAGGTCAATCCATATCTTCCAGTATTCATTGTAGGTTGTGCTAGCAAAGCCTGGGGTTAACGATACGTTATAAGCAGTTCCTGGGTTTAGAGTAACAGTTTTATTGGTAAAATCAGTATATCCTGCTGCCCCGGAAGCATTGGTTAAACTACCAACCGTTACACTGGCAATCCACTCGTAGCTGTAATTATTCCCCTTTGAAGTACAATATTCTACTGGAGCTTCACCTGTAGTGGTGAATGTTCTTTCTGTTCCATAGCTTGTTCCTTTTGAATTGGTGGCATATGCACGAACATAGTATGTTGTACCTGAAGTTAAGCCTGACATTGTTAAGCTGTATGTGCCAGAGGTAACAACTGGAGATGTTGAAACAACAGTACCAGTTGCAAGAGTTGGAGAAGCTGTCTTTGAGTAAACTAATCCGCTTGCAGTTATAGTAGCACCTCCATTGGAAGTGATATTTCCACCGCTAACAGCTGAATTGTCGCCAATTGAAGTAACAGTATTGGTTGAAACTGTTGGTGCTGTAGTCCCATCATCTTCGTATACCATATAGCAAACAGCACAAGCAACACGAGCTGATGTAGCCTTAATTCTCATGTAACCACCTTCACCCCATGAGGATCCCCAAGAGTTGCGTAGAATCCAGTAATCACCATAGGTAGCATCGTAACCCCAACCCACTAGTGCAATAGCATGGTTGGTAGGAGTGTTATAGCAAGGGTTGCTTGAACATGTTGTATAACTATCGGTAAAGATTCCGCCAGAATAGTTTGAGAACGAAGTTGTTGCATAAACAGCAGCATCAACAACACCGTATGTCATAATAGCGGTTTTGATGGCAGCAATATCGTTACAGGAAACTCGATGCCAACTTTTAAACTTGGTTTTTGGTGCGTTGGTTGCTGTAGAAGGGCAAGATTGGTTGTTAGCATCGCTGTATGGGAAATAAGATTCATCAATCGTACCTATATCACAAAGTGCTTGTAATTCATAGTAATCGTAATCGGCACCGTTACATCCATAGAAGTGACTATTATATGCTGGCATTGCTCCTAGGCACCAGGCAATATATGCTTCCGAGAAATCTGCTACATTGCTGCCATACTTAGCTGTAGCAAAGTTATAGGTTCCTTCGGCTGCAGCTGTAGCACCAAATGCGTAGCATGATCCACAACCTCCTTGATCTCTGGGTGAACCGATGTATGCATTACCATTGTAATTTCTCCAATCGAATGACGCAGGAAGATCTTTTAAAGAGATGAAATCTGGATCATAATTCGCATCGGAATGGATTTCAGTTAAACTTCTATTCTCTTGATCCATAAGCGGATCCCCATTCATCTCCATAAATTCCTCGAGCGGAATTCTGACAGCCTCCCCTTTGTCATAAACAACACAAACTGCTTCCTCAATGAAATAACCATCCTGTTCAATGGTTCTAGTTTCTACTTCAAAACCATGACGAGCGGGATAAGAGTATTCCTGAGCAACCTTCCCCTTGAAGAAATCCCAAGCATTTACAATTCTGCCATCGGGAAGATGAACCATTCCTTGGTCACCTATAGTTTTAG
>CAZDXY010000044.1:26698-27175 GCA_964509385.1 uncultured Rikenellaceae bacterium | reverse complement strand
GTACAAGCTTCATCTTCGGGTCCGAACGATCACCAGATTGCTGTTGCTACCATTTTGCAGGTTTGGATTATGAGTATTATGACTGACTCTTGGGGAGATGTTCCCTACAGCGAAGCACTAAACCCTTCAATTCTTCAACCCAAGTATGACAAGCAGGAGGATGTCTACGCTTTGATGATACAAAAGTTGATTGATGCTAATAGTAAGATTGATTTAACATTACCTGCTCCAAATTTAACCAAGGGTGATTTAATTTATAATGGAAACATGGAGAAATGGAAGAAATTTGGTAATACTTTGCGCTTAAGAATAGCTCTAAGAGCTTATCACAAAGTACCTGCTTACTTAAATGATGTTTTAACTCTACCTGCCAGCAGCTTTTTCGAGTCCAATGCTGATAATGCAATTATTGAGTATTTACCAGATTCTCCCAATCAGGGTCCTGTTTACATCGCATTTTTCGTTTCAGCACGTAAC
>CAZDXY010000044.1:25669-26688 GCA_964509385.1 uncultured Rikenellaceae bacterium | reverse complement strand
CGACTTTACAATTACAAAAACCCTGACCGAAATTCTTGCTGGAAGAAATGATACCCTTAACGTTGGTAAAAATAACCCATTCGCCGGTGTTGTTGACCCAAGAATCGATGTTTGGTCATACCCCAACGAAGATGGCACAGGTCCATATCTTGGTCAATATGTTGGTATGCCATATGGTATGGAAGATACTTACACAAAGGCATTTGCAAAGCATTGCCCTGACTATACAGTACATCCATCTGTTGTTCATGAGCCTGACTTTGGGTATACTTACATGGATTATGCTGAGTACTGCTTTATCATGTCCGAAGTCAATGGATGGAATCAGGCCTGGTACGAAGCAGGTATAAGGGCTTCCATGGAGTTCTGGGGAGTGGCTACTGCCGATATCGATGCATATATTGCTGCTGTTCCAGCTGCCAATGAGGAAAATGTAATGACTCAAAAATACTTAGCCTTTTACATGCAACCCGAACAGGCATGGTTTGAGTATCGTCGTAAAGGTTATCCTTTAATGCTTTTAAATCCAGGGGAAATTTCTCACAGACAACTTGTTGAAGGAGTGATGACTGACATCATGTTTAACCAACTTGAAGGAGAAGGAATTCCTAGAAGACTTCAATACCCAATTGAAGAAAGTGGTGTAAACCCAACTGGATACGAAGGAGCCATAGCAAATCAAGGAGCGGATCTTCTTACAACTAGAGTTTGGTGGGATAAACCCTAAAAACAAAATATATATTCTATTAAAAAAAGGCTACCCTAGGGTAGCCTTTTTTTGCCAAATGAATTATTTTGGGTTATTTAATAAAAGTATTAAAAATTATACCTTTGACTTAAACTATAAAAATATTTAAACGATAAACCCTTTAACCATGAATTCAACAAAAATATTTAAAACCCTTTGCTTTGGCTTGGCAATGGGTATTATAACTTCATGCAATACAATGCAACCCGCACAAATAACATCCCCCACTGGCAATATTAAGGTAAACGTTTTTACTCTGCCCAATGGGCAA
>CAZDXY010000044.1:12620-25564 GCA_964509385.1 uncultured Rikenellaceae bacterium | reverse complement strand
ACGATTTGTGGAAAACACTTACAATGAATTGACCGTTCTTTTTGAAGAGCAAAATGGGTTAAAAAGAAAGGTTAACCTTGAGTTCAGAGTTTATGACGATGGATTGGGCTTCCGCTTTCACTTCCCCAAACAGAAGAATATGGATAGAGTATTGATTGCTGAAGAGAGAACCCACTTCAACCTTACCGGTAACCATATCTGCTGGTGGACACCCGGCGATTGGGATATATACGAGCATTTAATCAATAAAACTTCTTATGCTGATATTGATGCGCTGGGTAAACGTGAACATCTCAACCTTGCCCAAACCTATATTCCCGTTAATGCGGTGAATACTCCTCTCACCATGAAAACTCAGGATGGCCTCTATCTAAGCTTTCACGAAGCTGCGCTGATCAATTACGCTGGAATAACCCTTCAGATTGATTCTGATAATCTCCAAATGATCAGCAATCTTGTGGGTTCTGAGCGAACACCATACAAGGTAGAGCAGCAAACCCCATTCAGCACACCCTGGCGAACCATTCAGATTGCCGAAAAGGCTGTCGATTTGATTGAATCGAGGTTAATACTCAACCTAAACGAACCCAATAAACTGGGTGATGTATCGTGGGTGAAACCCACTAAATACGTGGGGATATGGTGGGAGATGCATCTGGATAAATCGTCATGGGATATGGCAAGCGGGCGTCATGGTGCTACAACGGAGAACACCAAACGCTACATCGATTTTGCCGCTGAAAATGGCATAGGTGCAGTTCTGGTGGAGGGATGGAATACAGGATGGGAAAACTGGGTTGGAACAAATCGTGAAGGTATTTTTGATTTTATTACCCCCTACCCCGACTATGATCTGGAGAGTATAGTTAGCTATGCCAATGAAAAGGGAGTGCGAATGATAATGCACCACGAAACATCATCGGCTGTAACCACCTACGAACAGCAACTCGACACAGCTTATGCCCTAATGAACCACTATGGTATTGATATGGTTAAAACCGGCTATGTGGGTACAATCATTCCCAAGGGGGAGTACCATCACGGACAATGGATGGTGAACCACTACATGCACGTGCTGCAAACGGCAGCAAAAAACAGGGTGGCTGTCAACAGTCACGAACCCATAATGGCTACAGGCTTACGAAGAACCTACCCAAACGATGTTTCCCGCGAAGGGCTTAGAGGGCAAGAGTTTAATGCATGGTCATCCGATGGTGGTAATCCACCAAACCATTTATCTACCGTAGCTTTTACCCGTATGTTGGCAGGCCCAATTGATTACACGCCAGGAATTTTTAATATTAAGTTAAACCCATACAAGCCGAATAATCAGGTTAACACAACCCTTGCCCACCAACTTGCGCTATATGTTGTGATTTACAGTCCGCTACAAATGGCTGCCGATTTACCGGAGTACTACGAAAATCATCCTACCTTTCAATTTATCCGTGATGTTGGGGTCAACTGGGAGCAAACACAGGTTTTGAATGGAGAGATTGGTGAGTTTGTAACCATTGCCCGCGAAGAGCGAAATACAGGAAACTGGTTCCTAGGTAGCATAACCAATGAGGAACCAAGGGAATTATCCATAAAAACCGATTTTTTGGACCCAAGTAAAAAGTACATGGCATCAATTTACTCCGATGGCGACGATGCCCACTGGGATAAAAATCCAACAAGCTATAAAATCACTACAATTGAGCTTAACTACGAGAGCGAATTGCATCTTAAATTAGCACCTGGAGGTGGAACAGCAATTAGCTTCATTGCTAAAGCAGATTAGTTTAAAAAAAAATATTATTTCAATTAAACTTTATCTATCTAAATCGCTCATATAGAGTGAAAGAAACTTCTATTGTTATATTTCTTATTTTAACCTAATGCCCTACACCAATGGCTACAACTACTAGTAAGTCAATCAAGGGATTAGCAACTACAGTTGCCTTGATAACCCTCTCTGTTACCTCAATTTTCAGTCAAATTATCACCAAGCCAATCCAACATTTTGGTTTTGGGCCCGGTGCCGATAGAATGCTTTTCACGTACGAGAAAATGATTGATTATTTCAAAATAGTTGAAAAGCAAAGTGGTAGAATTAAAACCCTACAAATCGGAATAACACCAATGGGGCGCCCATTATACATGGTATGTATCTCATCCGAGGAAAACATAGCCAATTTGGATGAACTAAAGGAGATTAATAAAAAATTGGCAATCGATTATACCCTTAAACAGAGCGAGGTTGAGGAACTGAAAAGTGCTGGAAAAGTTTTTGTGTTAGGAACACTAAGCATGCACTCCACAGAGGTTGCACCAGCACAGGCTTCGCCAATCATTGCCTATAAACTCCTCACAGCAAATGGTCAAGACACGTTGAATTGGTTAAATAATGTTGTTTATATGATGGTTCCCAGCCACAACCCTGATGGAATGAACATGGTAAACGAAAACTACATGAAAAACAAGGGAACTAAATATGAAGGAACAAACCTACCTGGAATATACCATAAGTATGCTGGCCATAATATAAACCGAGACTTTGTCATGCTTACACTTCCTGAAAATAAAGCAATATCTGCATTAACTAGTAAGGAGTGGTTTCCACAAGTAATGGTCGAAAAACATCAGATGGGTTCAACTGGTGCCAGATATTTTGTACCACCAAACCATGATCCAATTGCGCTAAATATTGATGAAACCCTTTGGAGTTGGATAGGACTTTTCGGAGCTAATATGTTAAAGGATATGACTGCATTGGGACAAACGGGTATCTCGCAACGCTATATTTTTGATAACTATTGGCCAGGGTCAACTGAAACCTGTTTATGGAAAAATGTGATAAGCTTCCTAACCGAAGGAGCTTCGGTTAAAACGGCTTCACCAATCTATGTTGAAAAGAACGAACTAAAAGTTTGGGGTAAGGGCTTATCAGAATATAAAAAGGGTTCGAATTTCATTGCTCCTTGGGAAGGTGGCTGGTGGCGTTTGAGCGATATTGTTGCATATGAGCTCAGCTCAACTTTCTCAATGCTAAAAACCGCTTCGATGTATAAGGATTTTATCCTGCAACATCGCAATGACCTGTGTAAAAGAGAATACGCAAAGGGAACAAGTCAGCCTCCCTTCTACTACATATTACCTGCAAATCAGAATGATAAAAGCGAATTGGGCAAACTAGTAG
Source organism: uncultured Rikenellaceae bacterium (assembly GCA_964509385.1). Lineage (GTDB taxonomy): Bacteria > Bacteroidota > Bacteroidia > Bacteroidales > Tenuifilaceae > MWFE01. The sequence goes on along the minus strand of CAZDXY010000044.1, from coordinate 22,383 downwards.
ATTTACTTAATGAGCATGGCATATCGGTTAATCAACTCACAAAAGATGTAAATATTGATAGTAGAATTTATCAAAAGGGAGATATTGCCATATCCCTCGCCCAACCCTTCAGGGCATTTATCAAGGAAGTAATGGAAAAACAAGTTTATCCCGAAAGAAGATACACCCCTGGTGGCGAAATCATTAAACCATACGATATTACCAGTTGGTCGCTACCCTTTACAATGGGTATTGAAGCTTTTGAAATCAACACTAAATCAGATGATCTGGAGCAAAGTATTATCCCTTTTGAAAAAGTTAATTCTAAGGTGGATATTTCCCAAAAAGGAAACTACTTGATTTTCGAAAATGGAAATAACGAAAGCTATAAGGTAGCATTTAAGGTAATTTCAGAACGAGGTAAAGTATTCAGGACCATTGAAGATATTGAAATAAATGAAAAATCCATAACAAGAGGAAGTTTTGTAATTCCCATTGAAAATAAAAATATAATCAATGATATAGACCTGTACGTTTCGCCAATTTTTACTAACAATATTACATCCAACCACATTAAGGAGATTAAAATGCCCAACATAGCATTGGTTGAAACCTGGTTTCACGATATGGATGCAGGTTGGACTCGATTTATTTTTGATACATATAACATCCCGTACAAGGTTTTACGACCAAATGATTTGGCAGATGCTAATAATCTAAAAAACGTTCAAGTAATCGTTATTCCAAATCAAAACTCAAATCTATTAATGACCGGAAAACGAAAACGTGGTGAAGATTACATGCCCATGAACCTTCCCCCTGAATATGCAAAAGGAATGGGGAAAAAGGGGAAAGAGAACCTCCTTAAATTTATTGATTCTGGTGGTACTGTGCTTGCATGGGGACAATCAACAGAACTCTTTTTTGGTGTTCAAGAAATTGAAATTGATAAAGATAACAAGGAAGAATTTTCTCTACCTGTTTCAAATGTGGTTCAAACTCTTTCCAAAGCAGGCTTTGAGGTGAGCGGAGCGCATATTCAGGTAAATGCCAAAGAAAATCACACATTGACTCTGGGACTGAAAAATTCATTTCCAATTTTCTATGACGGAGATGCTGCTTTTGAAACATCGATCCCGTATTTTGACACTGATAGAAGGGTGATCTTATTTTTTCCCGAAGGTAACCCTTGCCTTAGTGGATACATGAAAAATGGAGAATTGCTCGAAAACAAAGCGGCAATGGTATGGGTAAAAAAGAATAAGGGTCAGGTTATCCTAATGGCATTTAATCCACAGTATAGAGGTCAGACTTCGGGAACGTTTAAATTGATTTTTAATGCTTTGCTGATGGATTAATATCAAATATCATTTTAAAACACACTTTAAAGTTTCTTTATCAAGTCACAATTGCTATTGGTCAAATTCATCAACTGTTTAAACAGCATATTGTGAAATCGTAATTACTTTTATTACCACATTGAGTTGTAATTATTTTAATGTTTTCCCAAAACACCAACTATGCCAGGTGTGAAATCATATACAAGTTTAAGGTCAGCTTTTGTTACCGCTTTACTTACAGCCATATTTTTTATATTTCTGTTCATCTACTTTGGAGTAAACCTCAGAAATCATATTTATGAAGATTCGAAAGAGTTAGCTATAGAGATTTCCAGGAAAGCTGCCGTTGAAACTGAAGAGTACTTTTCTTCAGCTTTTATGGTTGCTCGTTCAATAGGCAAAAGATTAATGCTGGTTAGGGAATTGAAAGGTGATCGCAGTTTAGTACGAGATATTATCAGTGATGAACTGAAAAAAAATCAAAACTTTTTGGGAATATGGACACTATGGGAGCCTAATGCTTTTGATGGAAAAGACGCAAAATTTATTGGAGATCCTTTTTACAACGAATATGGAACATTGGGTGTTGGATTTTTCAGGTATGGAGACAGCATTAACCATGAGATAATGACTGTTGCCGACTATCTCGGACCACATTTCTTAGAACCAAAGAAAACCCTAAGCGAACTGATCGTTGAACCCTATAAATGGGTATATTCTGGTTATAGTATTCCCTTCTTTGGCACATCAATTAGCATACCGCTTATTGAGAGGAATAAACTTTTAGGAGTTATAGGTATTGATTTGGATTTTATTAGTATTAGCGAAAAAATAAATAAGGTTAGGGTATTTAAATCAGGATACTTGACACTGATCTCGAACAGCGGAATGATAGTTAGCCATATCGATACCGCTTATATTACCAAGAATATTTTTAGCATACTTAACGACCCCGACTCATCAATTTATTACTCCATATCAGAAGGTAGAGTTTTAACGCTAGAGGCAAAATCAGAGTTTACTGCAAAAAAAGTGTTTCGTTTTTTCTATCCAATCAATATTGGGAAGGGTAAACCTTGGAGTATTATGGTTGAGATTCCTATAAACGATGCAACCAATCGTACTAATCAATTGATTATTGTTGCTGGGATAATATTAGTTGTTGGCTTAGGGTTAATTATCTTTCTTATATTTAACATTTTCGACCGTTTACGTTATGAAAAGACCATTAGATTGGCGATAAAAGACATCGAGGAAAAAGAAAGAATTGCCAATGAAAATGCAAAGAATTATCGTGAGATTTTTAATTCTACCAGCGAAGCAATATTTATTCACAACGCAGAAAATGGGGCAATTCTTGACGTAAATGATATTATGCTTGAAATGTATGGTTATAAAAGCAAAGAAGAAGTAACTCAACTATCCTTATCCAACATCTCTTCAAACCAAAATTCATATAACAAGGAAAAAGCTATAGATTACATCAAAAAAGCATTAACAGATGGTCCTCAACTATTTGAATGGCAAGCCAAAAAGAAAAATGGCGATTTTTTCTGGGTAGAGGTTTCTCTTAGAAATACACAGATTGGTGGTGAAGGAAGAGTATTGGCAGTGGTTAGAGATATTTCTGAAAGGAAAAGTGCTGAAAACGCTCTAAAGGAAAGCGAAGAAAAGTATAGAACACTTTTAGAGAGCATGAATGAAGTTGTAATAATGGCAGATAATAACCATGTTGTACATTATGTAAACAAAAAGTTCACGGAAATTCTTGGCTACACATCCGACGAAATAATTGGAAAAGTTGGGTATAAAATACTTCATGACCCCGAAGATTTAAAAGTTGTTGAGAATGCAAATAGGGATAGAATTGATCAAAAGGTTAGCAGTTACGAATTAGCATTCAAGGCTAAGGATGGCAGAAAAATTATCTTTTTAGTTAGTGGCGCTCCGCTAATTGATGCCAATGGGAATACCTTTGGTTCTATTGGTTCCATGATGGATATTACTGAAATGAAGAAGGCCGAAAAATTGCTTCGTGAGGTTGAGGAACAGAATCGAATCAAACTCGAACTACTTGTTCGGGAACGTACCGAGGATCTTGAAGCAGCAAATGAAGAGTTATCGGCTATTAATCTAGAGTTATTTGATCAAAGAGAAAAATTGCAGGAAACTCTCGATCGATTAAAAGAAACGCAGAATCAATTGTTTCAGGCAGAAAAAATGGCTTCGCTTGGCGTACTTGCTGCCGGAATTGCCCATGAAATAAACAATCCTCTTAATTTTATTCAAGGGGGAATATTAGGGCTTGAAAAGCAAATTGAACTTCTAAATTTTGGGGAAAAACCAATTATTGATCAGCTAATAATGGCCATTAAGGAAGGCGTAAAACGCTCATCCATTATTGTTAAAAGCTTAAATCATTACAGCAGAATCGATCCACAGACTAAAGTACAGTGCAATATTCGGAATATCATTGATAACTGTTTGATGATAATTCACAATCAAACCAAGGATAGAATTAAAATTTCAAAAGATTATGAGGATGATGTGGATATTGTTTTTTGTAACGAGGGGCAACTTCATCAAGCAATTCTGAACATACTAACCAACGCTGTTCAAGCAATTGATAATAATGGTAATATTGAAATCAAAACCAGAAAAATTAGAAATAAGTTCAAGATTTACATCACTGATGATGGTCAAGGTATCAGTAAAGAAAATCTAAAAAAGGTAACAGACCCATTCTTCACCACCAAGGAACCAGGAAAAGGTACTGGATTAGGCCTTTCCATAACCGCAACAATAATTAATGAACATGGCGGCACTCTAGAGTTTGAGTCAGAAGAAGGAAAAGGGACAACCGTATTAATCACTTTACCCATAAATTCGAAAACATGAGCAAAAGTGTTAGCATTTTATATGTAGACGATGAGCCTATTAATCTATTGCTTTTCGAAACATGTTTTAAGGATAAATATACTGTTCTTACATCCCTATCAGGGAGTGAAGGCCTTAAGGTTCTTGCAAATAATTCCTCTGTATCCGTTATTGTAAGCGATATGAAGATGCCGGGTATGAATGGCATAGAATTTATTCAAGAGATCAAAGCCATAAACCCAAAAATCTCATGTTACATTCTGACTGGTTTCAACTTATCAGAAGAAATAGCAAAAGCACTGGATGAAGGTTTAATTCTTAATTGCTTCTTCAAACCCCTAGACATTGAAGAAATTGAAAATGCAATAAAGAAGGTTACTTAATAAAGTTAATGAAGTAAATAATGAGAAACTTTTTCATTTAATATAAAATACACCATGAAAAGTTTTAATTTCTTTTTTTACTTTTTCTTTCCATTAGCATTGTTGGTTTTCTTGTTATTCATTAACACCTCGTTTTGTTCACAGAATACTAATACCACAATTCCATTTGATAATAGCCAATTTGTTAGTGTTAATGGGGTTAATCTGCATTATCGTTCTTGGGTCAACGAAGAGAGTCCTGAGCAAAAACCATGGATCATGCTGATTCATGGTTTTGCTGGTTCAACCTATATGTGGCATAAAAATATAAAATCGTTGAATGATGCAGGTTTTAATGTGGTTGCTGTCGACGTTCCTCCGTTCGGTTACAGCGATAAAAGCCTCCGAATAAATCATTCTGTGGATAATCGGGCTGAATTACTTTGGCAATTTGCCTCTATAATAAATCCAAGAACTCAATGGATCCTATTTGGACATTCTATGGGTGGTGGTATTGTTGAAGCGATGGCATTACTTCAACCCCAAAGGGTTGAAAGGGTTGTTTTTGTTGCCCCTGCCCTTTTTAGTCATTTACAACCTGAAAGAACTATAAGACAACGAATTATTTCCTTTCCTCCTATAGAATGGATCCTTGGCGGACTAGGAAATGTACTGCTCATCCGTCCCAAACGAATAGAAAAACTTCTGGAATCGGCATATGGTCAAAAAGGAACTTCCGAAGATGTTTTGGCATACTATACTCCGCTAAAGCAAATGGGTATGGCAAGAGCAATTATTAGCGCTTTTTCCAGATCCAAACCAAATCAAAACTTAAATATTGCTGATTTCAAAAACCATGCTTTAGCCATCTGGGGCGAAGATGATACATGGGTCCCCTTCGAAAGGATTAAGCCATATACCGAAGCCATGGATAATCTTTCCATTGTAATAATAAAGGATACCGGGCATAACCCCATGGAAACTGATGCGGAACTTTTTAATCGGATTGTGTTGGAGTACCTTTTGGTAGAATTGCACTGATCTCTTCCTTCGTTTTACAGGGTGATAAACCCAAATCGTTGCCTAACCTCAACATTAGTTCGAATGCTTCATCAAAATCATTACGAATCTTCCCATCTAGAATGGCATCCTTTATGGCATCCTTTATAAGCCCTACAGGCTTACTAGGCGAAATATTGAACATTGACATGATCATTTCACCACTAATAGGAGGTTGAAAATTGCGTATGGCATCTTTCTCTTCTATCTCAACCAACTTTCTTCTAACCAACTCAAAGTTGGCCAGGTATTGCTTCACCTTGTAATCGTTTTTAGATGTTATATCTGCTTCACAGAGCATCATCAGGTCATCAACATCATCACCAGCATCGAATAGCAAACGGCGAACCGCCGAGTCGTTAACCTCATCGCTTGACAGAATTATTGGGCGTAGGTGAAGCTGTACAAGTTTCTGAACATACTTCATCTTCTCATTCAAGGGTAACTTTAACTTCTTGAAGATATTTGGAATCATCTTAAAACCGACAAATTCATGTCCATGGAATGTCCAACCCTGCCCCTTTACAAACTTTTTTGTTGCTGGTTTTGCTATATCATGGAGTAATGCAGCCCATCTGAGCCAAAGATTATCCGATCTCTCTGACACATTGTCAAGTACCTGCAGGGTATGATAAAAGTTATCCTTATGCTGTTTGCCTTCAACAGCATCTACACCTTTAAGGGCAAGTAATTCAGGGAAGAATTGCTCAAGTAAACCTGTTTGCTCAAGCAGCATAAAACCATTTGATGGTCGCTTTGCGAGAAGTATTTTATTAACCTCATCAACTATTCGCTCCCGCGAAATAATCTTCAATCTCTCCCTATTGCGTCTTATCGAATTAAAAGTATTCCGTTCAATATCGAAGTTTAGCTGTGTGGCAAACCTAATGGCACGCATCATTCTCAAAGGATCGTCGGAGAATGTTTGATCAGGATCTAAGGGAGTTCGAATGATCCTGTCCCTGATATCGTTTAACCCACCAAAGGGATCGACTAATTCTCCCCATGAACTTTGATGAAGGCTTATGGCCAAAGCATTCATGGTAAAATCTCGACGGCGTTGGTCGTCCTCAATGGTTCCTTCCTCCACAAAAGGTTTTCTCGAGTAGCTGCTGTACGACTCCTTTCTTGCACCAACAAACTCGATCTCCCAATCACCACTCTTTAGCTGAGCTGTTCCAAAACGTTTAAAAACATTTACCTTCTTATTACCCAACTTTTTTGCAACTAATTCTGCCAGTTTAATACCAGATCCCTGAATAACAATATCAATATCCTTTGAGGGACGTCTCAAAAAAATGTCGCGAACAAACCCTCCCACAACATAGGCAGGTTTATTGAGCTCCTGAGCTGCCTCAGAAATTACTCTAAAAATTTTTTCGTTGATGTAATCCTGCATATTATATATGACAAATTGCGATGCTAACTGACAAAATTACTATTTAATGGCTGAGTTCTAACCTTTCGCTAATGATATCTATCAAACTTTTTTAAACTATAATTCATATCTTAATGTTTTACAATGAATTATGATGGACGGATTTTTAAACTCGTTTATATTATAATGAACATTTACCAAAAGGGAATGTTATTTGTATCGAATACATTAACATAATTAAATATTAACATAATTAAAACTAAAGTCATGGTTGAGCATTTAACATTGGAATCGTTTAAAACAAAAGTATTTGATTTTGATAAAAACACTGAATGGAAATTCGAAGGTGACAAGCCTGCAGTGATTGATTTCTATGCCGATTGGTGTGGACCCTGTAAAATGGTTGCACCTGTACTGGATGAATTATCCAAGGAGTATGATGGTAAACTAAATATCTATAAGGTTGATACCGAAAAAGAGCGCGAACTTGCAGGAATCTTTGGCATCAGGAGCATTCCTTCCATTCTATTTATACCTATGGATGAAAAGCCACAGATGGCCACAGGTGCATTACCTAAAGATACATTTAAGCAGGTCTTCAACGACGTGCTAAAGGTAAACTAGGATTTCGATACTAATACTTGATATAAGCTGAATGTACTATCTACATTGAAGAAAAAAATGCTATTTAAATATTAACTAAACTATTAAGAATCTGTTTAAGCTTTAAATAACTATTTTACAGTTTGCTTATAAAGATGTCTCACTTCGTTCGACATGACACTTTTGATGATATTCTGTTGAAGGGGAAGGGAAGGCAATAGCGGGTATACTACCCATACCAACTATTGCCTTCCCTTCACCTCTTCTGACCTCAAAAAAATATGTCATGTCGAACGAAGTGAGACATCTCATAATTCCAATATTTAGACAATTTCTTCTAAATGTATTTCTATCTGATAATTGTTTCCTCCCTGTCGGGGCCAACAGAAATAATTGAAATGGGAATCCCCATTTCCTTTTCGATGAACTCCACATAGTTTTTGAAGTTCACTGGCAAATCTTCATGCTTTCGAATGTTAGCAATGGAGGTATTCCACCCTTTAAATTCTTTGTAGATTGGCTCAATGGTAGAGTCCATATCAAATGGGATGGACTGTGAAAGCTCTCCGTTTACCTTATATGCTGTAGCCACTTTAATACTATCGAATGTGTCAAGTACATCTGCTTTCGTCATAATAAGCGATGTAACCCCGTTGATCATAACGGAGTACTTAAGCGCAACCATATCGAGCCAACCGCACCGACGAGGGCGTCCGGTTGTTGATCCATACTCCCGACCTTGATCTCGCAATTTTTGCCCAATTGGATTATCTAATTCACTTGGGAATGGTCCAGACCCTACCCTGGTGCAGTAAGCTTTAAATATTCCGAGAACTTGCCCTATTTTATGAGGTGCTATTCCTAACCCGGTGCAGGCACCGGCACAAATAGTATTTGAAGATGTTACGTAAGGATATGATCCAAAGTCAATATCGAGTAGAGATCCCTGAGCTCCCTCTGCCAATATCTTTTTCCCTTGAGTAATAAAACTATTTATTTGGTATTCAGAATCGATGAGCTTAAACTCTTTTATCACTTTCAACCCTGCAAACCAAGCCTCCTCGTGTTGTTCAACATTTGCATTATAGTCATACTGTTTCAATACATTTATATGCTTCATCTTAAGGCTATTATATCGTTCCATGAAATCGGGACGTATAATATCTCCTATCCTGATCCCATTGCGTCCTGTTTTGTCCATGTATGTAGGGCCAATGCCTTTTAGGGTAGAACCTATCTTCTCTTTGCCTTTGGAGGCCTCGGATGCAGCATCAAGTTCGCGATGAGAGGGTATGATTAGGTGAGCCTTTTTTGAAATGATAAGGTTTTTGGTGGGTTCTAGTCCTAAACCCCGGAGTACTTCAATTTCTTTTGCAAATACAACTGGATCGATAACAACACCATTTCCTATAACATTTATGGAGTTAATATGGAAAATACCCGAGGGGATTGTGTGTAACACGTGCTTTATCTTGTTAAATTCCAAAGAATGACCAGCATTAGGTCCTCCCTGAAACCGTGCAATAATATCGTATTTGGGAGTAAGAACATCCACAATTTTACCCTTTCCCTCGTCGCCCCACTGGAGTCCAAGGAGTACATCAACCTTCATAACGTTACGATTATTAAGTTAAATTCCGCAATAAATGCCAGCCTAACAGGTCTGGCATGTAATTTCTATTGAACAGTTAAAGATAGGTTATTTTAGACCTTTACATTAGTTGCTTAGCTAAAAATGAACATCAAATTATCAATAATTTATCAACAGGTTTCATATGCTGTACCCCTCGGTTTGAATTTAGCGTTTATCATCCAAACACTTTTGACACGTTCCATAAAGGTACAATGAATGATAGGAAACCCTGAAATTCATGCTTTTAGCCGCGGTTGATTTAATCTCCTGGATACGAGGATCGCAAAATTCAGTAACAGAACCACATTTGGTGCATATAAGGTGGTCGTGCTGTTTACATTCAAATGCCTTTTCAAACTGGGCAATGTTTTTCCCGAATTGGTGCTTAACCACTAAGTTAGATTCGAGCAAAAGCTCAATAGTGTTGTAAAGAGTAGCTCTACTTACCCGGTAGTTTTTATTCTTCATGAAGATATAAAGCGTTTCAATATCGAAATGCCCTTCACGTGAGTATATTTCCTCAAGGATGGCA
>CAZDXY010000044.1:0-12584 GCA_964509385.1 uncultured Rikenellaceae bacterium | reverse complement strand
CCCATTGCGCAATAGTTTAAATTTAGAATAGATAAAAATAAGGCTATTTTAATTTAAAACCAAAGGATTTAAAAAAAATTTGATGATGAAGTGAATCAATTTCATTAGATTCTAGTTTATCTACATCAGGGTAAAGGGAAAACCGTTTAGTTATCGAATTTTTCAACACGTCTAACTGAGTCAACTCCTTTTATCTTCATAACATTTCCTATGAGGTTGTTAAGATTGGCTGAGTTATGAACATAGAGATCTATGGAACTCTCAAAGATACCATCGTGGCTTTCGATGTTGAGCTTGCGGATATTAACCTGTAATTCATCGGAGATAACTTTGACCAATTCGCTTAATATTCCAATCCTGTCCATTCCCTGAATCTCAATTCGGGCAAGAAACGACAACACCTTATGGGTAGTCCATTTTGCCGAAACTATTCTATCGCCATGCCTGGACATTAAACGAATGGCCTCAGCACAGGTAACTTTATGTATTATCACATTCTCCTCACTGGTTAAATAACCTATTACATCATCGCCGGGAATTGGGTTACAGCAACGGGCTACCATGTATGAAGTGCTCTCCTCGTCCTCTAGTTCACGGAGTATATATGGTTCTTTTGTGTCGAATTTGGTAGATTGATCTTCCTCCTTAGAGTCATCTGGTTTCTTTTTACGTTTTCTTGAAGTTGTTTTTTGCAGCTGTATTTCCCAGTATCGTACCCATTTACTTTTGGTATTTTTACGTAACACCTTTTTAAGATCTTCCAATGATATAAGCCCTGATCCTACCTTGCTGTATAATTCATCCTTCGAAAGAACCTCGTATTCCGGAAGTATTTTCTTAAAAACACGTGATGAGGGGAGAACACCCAACTCAGCCAGTCTATCCTCAACAATTTGCTTTCCTTTTTCAATTCGATTTTTGGTTTCGGCTTTGTATGCCGATTTGATGGCAGCTTTTGCCTTAGCTGTTACAACAAACTTAAGCGATTCCCAAGAAGGCTTTTGGGTGCTAGCGGTAATTATTTCAACCTGATCGCCACTGTTAAGGATATGACTTAATGGCACTAATTTATGGTTAACCTTTGCTCCTATAGCTTTATTACCTATCTCGGAGTGGATCTCGTATGCCAGATCAAGGGTTGTGGCTCCCTTTGGGAGCGTTTTCGTTTCTCCTTTTGGGGTAAAAACAATAATTTCGGATGAAAAGAGGTTGAGCTTAAACTCATCAAGGAATTCAAGAGCATCGGATTGAGGGTTTTCAAGCATGCTCTTAATCTGTCTTATCCATTTATCTATTTCGCCCTCTGTGCTCTGCGATTCATCCTCCTTGTACTTCCAATGCGAGGCAAAGCCCCTTTCAGCTATTTCGTTCATTCTTTTGGAGCGAATCTGAACCTCCATCCAATGACCATTAGGACCCATAACTGTGCAGTGAAGTGCTTCGTAACCATTGGCTTTAGGTGTACTTACCCAATCTCTGATTCTATCGGGCTTGGGTTTGTATATATCGGTAATTAACGAGTAAATATGCCAACATTGCGTTTTTTCGGGGATATGCGGGTAAGGGTCAAAAATGATACGAATAGCCAACAAATCGTAGATATCTTCAAACACAACATTTTTGGTCTGTATCTTCTTCCATACCGAATAGATGGACTTTGGCCTTCCGCTAATATCAAAATCGATATTACTCTCCTCTAGCTTCTTGATTATGGGTAAAGAGAAGGTATTGATAAGATGCATTCTACGTTTTTCATCTCCTTCAATTCTACTCCTTATATCCTCGTAAACCTGAGGGTATCGGTATTTTAAACTTAAATCTTCAAGTTCGGTCTTTATTGTATAAAGGCCTAAACGCTGGGCAAGCGGTGCGTAAAGGTAAATGGTTTCACCCGCTATCTTCATTTGCTTATTTGATGGCAGAGAATCCAATGTGCGCATATTGTGCAACCTATCAGCAATTTTTATAAAAATAACCCTTATATCATCGCTGAGGGTGAGTAATATCTTGCGGAAATTCTCTGCTTGAGCCGATGCACTAGTATCAAAAACTTCTGAAATCTTGGTAAGACCATCGATGATAACGGCTATTTTCTTTCCAAAGAGTCGCTCAATATCTTCAATGGTATAATCGGTATCCTCAACAACATCGTGAAGCAATGCACAGCATATGGCTTTGGCATCGAGACCAATTTCGTTGGCAACAATCTTTGCAACCTCTATAGGATGGAGTATGTATGGTTCTCCCGATTTGCGTTTAACCCCCTTATGACTTTCGTTTGCAAGTTTAAATGCCTTTTTAACAAGTTTTAGGTCATCCTTCGATTGGCACCGTGGACAATTTCCCAGAAGCTCTTTAAACTTGCTGTCTATGAGTTTTTTTTCCTCTTCGCTTTGATACAACATACAGAAAGGCAATGAAGATTATTTGAGATACGCTGTTTTTAAAAAAGTCAATAAATATAATATCAAAAACCACTCAATCCATCAATCAATAGCAGCAATTATCATGATCCGCTGAAGGGGTGGTTTTTTCTTTTCACATTTTGTAAATGAAAACCATTATTATTTTACTGCAAAGGGCCATAAATAACCGTAAGAGTACCTGTTTTGGTTATGGTCTTTTTTGTTTCCGAAAAAACCTCTAAACGGTACACATAGGCTCCTTCTTTGGCATTCTCGCCATTGGCGAGACGTCCATCCCATCCCTCGTTTACTCCATTGAAAACAATTCCTCCCCATCGGTTGTATATGATCAACCTATAGCTAGCCCTAAATGTTATTGTGGGGGCAAAGACATTTCTTGGATAATATCCTCCTGAACTATAATTACTTAAGGGATCAATGGCATTTGGCATTACAATATCTGGAATTATTTCGGTACAAACCAAACGCGAAATGCTGGTTGTTATGGGCCTGTTTTCAACAAGCTCATTCGCCTCAACATAGTAACAAACCTTTGTGGTGAGCCCCTGACCTTCCAAACTCGATAAATTGTCAACAAAGGTTAGCTCATTGGTTGAATCGAATATTACCTCTGTGGGTAGTTGAATATCCCCATATGTAACCCTATAAAGTCTATAACGAATGGTATTTGCATCCTTTGAATTGAGTGTATCCCACGTAATGGTATTTTTCAAACCCCGTGTTACAGCCCTTACTGTGATTGAATTTGCAAGGTTTGAAATCACATTCAAACGGTTGCAGCCATCGTATCCATTGATTTTAAAGTAAAATGGTTTTGAACGTGCGGTCCACGAATCGGTAGTATCGGTAAAGGATCGGGTATTGGGATCAGTAAAAGTAAAAAGGTTCCTAGCCGTGAAGATGGATGAAATTGAATCCTTATTCTCCCAACGGATTAAGGAAAAATTTCGATACTCAGTATTTCTATCAATTTTAAAGCGAATTTCGGTATGCAGATCCCGGGCAATAATACTATCAATAAGCATTAAGTTGGGTTTACGGGCTACCTTGGTGCTTATCCCTGCTAGGTTGGAGAGTGACACTAAATCGCTATCGCGTCTTCGAGCTTTTATGTATAGGTAAAAATAATTATCGGGCTCAATGTCAAGAACATAGGCAATATTCTGGTTTCCAGGAATTGTGTCAATGGGTTCTAAACTCTGCCAATTGGGCGTTTGGCCTATAAAGAGAACATACTCCTCTATTCTATTTCCCCAACCGAGGTAATGATTCCATTGTAAGTCAAGCTTATTTCCACATGAATCATATCTTGCATTCAGATACATGGAGCCATGGGGTGAGGTTAACTGGCTTGGTTCTGTGATCCCTTTCGATGCAAGGGTGTATCTGATTTGACCATCACTACCCGTATTTTCAAAGTCTGTGTAAGTATAAACATTACTTTCAACGGTGTCGATGGGTAACCAACCACCACCCTCCATGGGTCTATAGATAATAAATCCCGTTGGATTGGGATACAAAGGGTTAAATGCTGGCGGAGTCCAGCTTAAAGTGGGAACCCCATTACCAGGATTTAACGTTAGAAAATCAAAAGTAGGAGGCAATGGTTTTGATTGCTCACCCTGAGCTATACTCAGTAGCCAGCAAACTGTCAATAATTGTACTAGAATTATCTTTCTCATTAATAACTAATATTCAGATTCTTGGGGTTTAACAGACCCTGCAATACACTCAACTAATACGTTGCTTTGAAACCATTTGTTGGCAATTTCAACAATTTTCTTTGGGGTTATTGTTTTTATAGTTTTAAACAGATTATCATAATAACTATATTTTAACTCATTATAGTATAAAAGGCTAATAATACTGTCGGCTATAGCAAATGCCCCGTTAAAGTTACGCAGAATTTCACCCATTAGGTAACTTTTTACCAGTAAAAGTTCATCGTGGCTAACGGGTTCTGTAATCAACCTGTTAATTTCATAATATATTTCCTTAAGGGTTTGCTCTGTGTAAGCAGCTCCCACCTCGGTGGATATCATAAATAATCCGCTGTCGCGGAAAGGAGCAATGAATGAATTAATCCCATAAGTGTACCCCTTTTCCTCCCTGATATTTCGCATGAGTCTTGATCCGAAGTAGCCACCCAGAATTGTATTCAAAACCAACATTCCGGGATAATCAGGATGTGAGCGATGGAATAGTTCTCTTCCTATTCTAATGGCCGTTTGCACTGCATTGGGCTTTTCGACAAATGCTTTACTCAAATCCGGTTTACTCTTAGCTATTTCATTTAAAACCTCAATGGAGTTGGCACCCCATTTACTTGATCCAAAATGTTTTATCAAAAGGTCTATTTCAGGTGCTCCCACTTTTCCTGAAAGAATAATTGTTAAATTATTGGAACCTATAAATGAGGTATGAAAATCTTTAAGTATCTGTTGCTGAACATTATTATAATCATCGGGAGTGGCAAAAACACCGTAAGGATGCTGCTCGCCAAACACGTTTCGGAAAAAGGCTTGATTGGCTAGAGTTGATGTTTTCTCCAGCTCCACCATAAGCTCCTGCCTACCCCGCTTGCACCACTGCTGCAATTCCCTCTCGGGATATATGGGTTGCTTAATCACTTCACTGAGCATTTCCAAGGTATTGCCTAAATGCTTACCCAGCGATGATAGGGTGATCCTTGCAAAATCTTTATCCACTGAAATATTCAAAAATGCACCGTAAAAATCGAAATACTCTGAAATCTGTTTAGAGGTATGGTTTTCAGTACCCTCAGTAAGTAATGTTAGCGCAGCCCTTGCTTGTAAATTTTTCTTCTGATAGCGCGATCCGGCATTGAAAACCATATCAACTCTGCAAACGTCTTCTTCTCCCTCATTAATTACCAACAACTTAACACCATTAGGTAGATTCGTCAAATCGGCACGAGGAATTGTTATGGAGTCAGTAAGAACTGTTGGGGGAGCGATTGTTCGGTCTAACATTCTGGGTGACTATTTTTATTGTTTACAAACTGGTTTGGTTCTCAAAAATACTAAAGATTTTCAGCTTTGTAATGTAAAATGGAACTATTCTCCGGCAAAAAAATTTGGCTTGACACTCCCATTATATCATCTGCAGTAACGCTTCTATACTGCATTACCATCTGATTAATCATATTGGCATCGCCAAGCAATTCGAAATAGCATAGGTTCATTGCCTTTTCCAATGTGTTGGTTAAGCCAAAGGTAAAAGTTGACTCGAACCTATTCTTAACCTTGTCCATTTCAGTGCTTGCCACTGATTTTTTCAGATCACTTAGCTCCTGAAATATGGCTTCCTGAGCTGTATCGAATGGAACGTTATTGTTAAGCCTTCCCGCCACAACAAACAAACCCTCGTCAATATCGCCAGTAATGTATGCATCGATGTTGCTAAAAAGCTCCTTATCCTTCACAAGGCTTTGGAAAAGCCTCGATGATTTTCCGTTTGACAGGATATCGCTGATCATATCGGTGGTGGAATAATAGGGGTGCATGCGATTGCACATATGAAAAGCTATATAAATCGAATTGAAGGGCACTTTTCGGGTTACCTCCAGTACACGTTGTTCCGTTTGCCTGGGCTCAATGGGTAGGTTTCGTTTCTTAACATTTCTGCTCGGAATGGCGCCAAACCATTTCTCGGCCAATACCCTAATCTCATCGGTGGTAACATTTCCCGAAATGCAAAGGATTGCGTTGTTGGGAGCGTAATGACTGAAGAAGAAATCTTTCACCTCATCGAGGTTACTATCGATGATATGCTGAGGATCCTTCCCAATGGTTGGCCACTGGTACGGATGCGCCTTATACGCCAGAGGGCGTAGCAAGAGCCATACATCGCCATAGGGCTGATTGAGGTATCGTTGGTTAAACTCTTCCACCACAACGCTTTTCTGCACATCAAGGCTTCTTTGAGAAAAATCCAACGAAAGCATTCTGTCGCTCTCGAGCCAGAAAGCGGTTTCCAGGTTATCCTTGGGCAGGGTGATATAGTAATTGGTTATATCGCTGGTGGTAAAGGCATTGTTCTCGCCGCTGGCTCTCTCAAGGGGTTCATCGTAAGTGGGTATATTCACCGATCCGCCAAACATCAAGTGCTCAAAAAGATGGGCAAAACCTGTTCGGTTGGGATCCTCATCCCTTGATCCTACGTTGTACAAGAGGTTAACAGATGCTATGGGTGTGGAAGAATCGTGATGGACCAGTACTTTAAGGCCATTGTTAAGTGTAAACCTATCAAATTCTATCATCTTTAAATTGATGTTGAATTTACAAATATAGCATTTCCCCTTTCAAATTTCTAGCCTACTTAATTCATAAACTTTGTGTTTTCTTTGTGCCTTAGTGACTTAGTGGCAAGTGTTTTTTCGCCACAAAGACACCAAGACACTAATTTTCACTAAGATGTAATTATTTATGAATTTATCAGGCTAGGTGGATATCATGGAAAAGGTGATCAAATGCTGCTCATCTTTAATCATGAAAATGCTGCAATCATTTGAAACATTCAAAAATTTTGTAATTTTCGGTAAAAAATGGTTATGATAGCAAGCGAAGATTTATTCAGGAAACTTCCACTGTTTGCCCTTATATTCATATCGCATCTGTGCTTTGCACAGCATAACATAGTTGGGAAAGTTCACGATTTCAGTATTATCTCAGTAAACGGAAATCTGGGATTAATTGATGAGGACGAAAATGTTATTATTGAACCTGACTCATTCACAAAAATTGAGTTCGATTCCGATATTGGTTTTTTTAAATGCTTTATCAACAATGAGTTTGCACTATTCGATTTTGACGGAAATCGTGTAATCGATGATCTTGTATCTAAGGTATCCTTAACTGAAGTTGATTATGAGTTTATTGTTCAAACCCGGAGTGGAATGGGTGTGATTAATGCTGATAAAAAAGTGCTCATTCCACCAATATATGACAATATTATCCTTGAAATGGATACTTATCACTATGCACATTACGTGTATGTAGTTGAAAAGAACGGGAAAAAAGGCATATATATCGATGGAAACCTGGCGATGAAAGTGGAATACGACTATTTTAAACGGTTGATCGCTCTCAACGAGTTTATCATCGTTAAGGATGGAAAGATGGGACTTGCAGTGCCAAATAATGACTCCCCCGATTTCCACGAGCTGCTCAAACCGGAGTACGATGAAATCGTTCAGGGAAAAACCATTATGGATATGCTGGTGGCCAGGGTAAGGAAGGGTAAAGATTTTGGACTTTACCTGTCAGGGGCTGATTACTACACCCTGAGCGACCGGGGGCGTTTTATCGTTCCCATTGAGTACCAAAAAATTGACTGGGACAAAAGGGTAGACCTGGAGGGTGGAAGATATGCCATACCCATCATGAAGAACAAGGTAAAGGGTTTTGTGGTAGCTAATTTTGAGAACCCTGAGCGTAGCCCAATTCTGGTAAAAAGTTTCAAAAACGATTTGAACTACACCTTTATTGCCCGTACTCTTGAAGGTAAGTATGGAATTATTGCCCTTGATGATATGGAGTGGCTCGTTACACCCGATTACGATGATGTAAAATTCTTTGAAAACGAAATTTCCGGATCGTACTACGCCCTACTGAAGGATGGCAAATGGGGAGTTATTGATATCGAAACCAATGAAATTGTAGCTGACTTTGAACATAAATCCTTTTCCAGCATCAAATTGAGAAATCAATAGCCACTTCAATCAACCAACCAACCAACCAATCCCCCGAAGTGTCGGGGTAATCAACCAATCATAAAAAACCTCTGCGTCATTGCGAACCACGAAGTGCTAGACGAAGTCAAACCCGGACGCTGAGGTGGGCACTGAGGCTCTCGAAGTGCTCGAAGTGTGAGGGTTGAAGCAACCGAAGCGAAGTGGAGCTCGGCGAAGCCAATCTCTTCAAAAAGATCGCTTCGTCTCGTCAAAAAAGGTGACGAGACTCGCGATGACGGATTTGTGTCTTTGCAATAACTGTTCCCCGTTCAGCCGTGGCTCTTGCCTCGGTCATAACTATTTTGTTAGGCTCCAGCTTGGTTACCAGCAAACAGATCGCTTCGTCGCCCTGTGGACTCCTCGCGATGACGATTTCCTTTTTAACCCTTGATGACTGTAGACTGCTGACTGTGAACTGAGTCCCGAAGTTTCGGGATGAGGACTGAGTCCCGAAGTTTCGGGATGAGGACTGAGTCCCGAAGTTTCGGGATGTGGACTGTGAACAATCAATCAATTTCTTACCCTATCTCCCCGTAACTTGTTCGTTGAAGCAACAGCTTATCCAGCTGCGACTTTAGAATAGCATTTTTGGGATGTGAAAGCGTTTTGTCCTCCTCAATGATATCGCTGGCAACACCCCTTGCGTGTTGGAGAATTAAGCCATCGTGGCTTAGGTTGGCGATCCTTAAATCGAAGGGGAGTCCGCTTTGCTGCGTTCCCTCCATATCGCCCGGTCCACGAATCTGCATGTCCACCTCGGCAATCTCAAATCCATCGTTGGTTGAAACCATGGTTTGAAGCCTCTTGCGCGATTCGTTGGTCAGCTTCACCCCTGAGATCAGCAGGCAGTAGCTCTCGTCGGCACCACGTCCTACCCTACCCCTGAGCTGATGGAGCTGCGATAGCCCAAAGCGCTCAGCGCTTTCGATAACCATCACGGTGGCATTGGGAACATTTACCCCAACCTCAATAACGGTGGTGGCCATAAGTATATGCGCCTTCCCTGTAGCAAACAACTGCATGGACTGATCCTTCTCATCGGGTTTCATCTGACCGTGAACTACCACGGTAACATACTCGGGCGGTGGAAAAACACGCACAATGGTATCGTACCCATCCATCAGGTCCTTATAGTCCATCTTCTCCGACTCCTTAATGAGCGGATACACAATGTAGATCTGCCTTCCCTGCCTTATCTGCTCGCGCATCATACCATACACAAGATTTCGCTTGTTATCGGAATAGTGAACGGTTTTTACAGGCTTTCGGCCCGGTGGCATCTGATCGATAATGCTCACATCCAGATCACCGTAAACGGTCATGGCCAAGGTTCGGGGAATGGGTGTGGCGGTCATAACCAGCACATGGGGTGGATCGATATTCTTCTCCCATAGTTTGGCTCGCTGAGCAACACCAAAGCGTTGCTGCTCATCAATAACAACCAGCCCAAGATTGTTGAATTTCACCACATCCTCTATAAGCGCATGGGTGCCAATGATGAAATTCATTGAGCCATCCTCGAGCATGGTGTGTAAATCGGTACGCTCCGATTTTTTGGTGCTACCGGTTAGCAATCCAACCTTTACGGGTATGCCATCAAGAAGCTCTGTTATGGTATCGTAGTGCTGGTTTGCCAGAATCTCGGTGGGAGCCATTATGCATGCCTGATAACCGTTGTCGATGGCGATAAGCATTGACATGAGGGCAACCAACGTTTTCCCGCTACCCACATCGCCCTGCAACAGGCGGTTCATCTGCTTTCCCGATCCCATATCCTTGCGTATCTCGCGAATAACCCGCTTCTGGGCATCGGTTAGCTCAAAGGGCAACCTATCGCTGTAAAATCGATTGAATGTATCGCCCACAACCCTGAATACATGCCCGTTAACTTTCATCATCCTTTCGCTACGCCTGTACAGCAGATTGAGCTGAACGTAGAACAGCTCCTCGAACTTAAGTCGTGCCTGCGCTTTTCTCAGCACCATGGTCGATGGGGGAAAATGTATGTTTTTCAGCGCCTCGGGCAGGGTCATCATCCTTAACCTGTCAATAAGGTATGATGGAAGGGTTTCAGGAATGTTACCATTGATGAGTGCAGCAAGATTCTGCTGTAGCTTAAGTATGGTTTTTGAGGTGATGTAGCTGCTCTTGAGTTTCTCGGTGGTGTTGTATGCAGCCTGCAGAGCAGCGCTCTGCTTCTCCTGATCTGGAGTGTACTCCTCCACCTCGGGATGCGCAATGTTTATCTTGCTGCCAAAGAGCGTAGGTTTTCCGTAAACAACGTACTTAGCGTTGGGTTTAAGGCTACGTGCCACCCATTTTAACCCCTTGAACCAAACCAGTTCAATGCTACCCGTGCCATCGGTAAAAATGGCGGTAAGCCGTTTTGCTCTTCCCCCACCCGCCTCCTGAAAGCGAACAATCTGACCGATAATCTGGATATAGGGAAAGTCGGCACTGATCTCAGCAATGGTATAAAACTTGGATCGATCGACGTACTTATAGGGGAAATAGTAAAGCAAATCGCTGAGGGTGTAAATATTCAACTCCTTCCGCAGTAGGTCGGCACGTTTGGGACCCACCCCCGAAAGGTACATGATATCCATAGAAAGGTTTACGCTCATAGGACAAATGTATAAAAACCAACAATAGGTTGGATACAGAAAATGGTCGGAAATGATCCGGGATTGAATCAATACATCTAGTAATCAGACCATTAATCGATATCAAAATGAAAAGAAACTTACCTTGCATAAAATCAGCATAAAATTTAACCTGATTAAATATTGTTTCTGAATAGTATTCTTATAATTGCCACGGGCTTTATTTCGACAAGCTCAGCAACCAGCCCGTGGCAATTGAAAACCAACTTATTAGTTAAATATTAAACGGTTTATTAAAAAATCAAAAAAGAATGTAACCTTGAGCAGATCTTCTCAATGGCCAATAAATTATCAACCCAAAAAAAACATGATAACCCGTTAAAATTGTACTATGGGCCTACAACCTCAACATATAATCCGCATGGGTGTGTATAACTTATGCAAAAGAAAAATGGGCATTAAGCCAAAAAGTTTTAATTTTATTACAAAATAGATCAACGCTCATCGTTAGTAACATGTGACTGACGGGGCGAAGCTATATAATATCAGCAGTATGAGAAGAGTAAAAGTTGTGCTTACGAAAGGCTATCATCGTGATAACGATGTAATTTTCATCTCGTTTCCTTGGAATCAGGTGATTAAGGACGTGATAAAAGGTTTTGAGGGTGCCAAATGGAGCCAGAGCCACAAGAGCTGGTACATCAACGCTCAGGATTTCTCGTTACAAGATATATTTATGGCTCTAAAAGATATTGCCTGGCTCGACTACTCGGCATTACGAGAGGTTAATCCGGAGTTCGTTCCTGAAAAGAAGCAAAAGGTTTTAGAATCCTTTTCACTCCCCTCGCTGAATGAGGAGAACAGCAAGTTGCTTAACGATTTCCAACGGTGGATGGAATTCAAGCGTTACAGCAAGAATACCATAAAAACCTACAGGGAGATGGTAAGGCTCTACGCCGCAATAACTCAGCCCCGAAAGCTTAATGAACAAACCAACGAAGATGTGGTAAACTTCATATACGATTATATTCTGAGCAGAGATTATAGCAGTACCTTTCAGAATCAGATGGTGAGCGCGCTAAAGTTATTCTTTGGCGAAATTGTAAAATCGAAAATCGAGGTTGAGCAGATTGAGCGCCCCCGAAGGGTTCACAAGCTACCCAATGTGCTAAGTAAGGAGGAGATTAAAGCCATACTAAACATCACAAAAAACATAAAGCACAGAAGCCTACTGAGCTTAATATACGCTTGTGGCCTAAGACGCAGCGAGTTAATTAACCTACAACCGGTGGATATTGACACCCAAAGAAATTTTCTGATCATCCGCAACGGTAAGGGACGAAAGGATCGGGTTGTACCCATATCGGACAAAACCATTGGGATGATCAACGAGTATATAAAAGCATACAAACCACAGGTTTGGCTCTTTGAGGGGAGGAAACCCGGAGCGCAGTACAGCGAGCAGTCGATGGCAAGCATTCTGCATAGGGCTGTGGAGAAGGCAGGAATACACAAACCGGTAACCCTTCACTGGTTAAGGCACAGCTACGCCACGCATCTGCTGGAATCGGGGACAGATTTGAGGTACATACAGGAATTGCTTGGGCATAAGAGTAGTCGCACCACTGAAATATACACCCATGTATCACATCAGTCGTTGGGAAAAATTAAATCGCCGTTTGATGATTTGGAAATTTAGCGTACCTTTATCAAAAAACACAAAAAGTTGTCTTTAACAACATATATTTGAAATATAAGCAACTTTTATTGGATATATAAACAAGTTGTGTGCAAGGCTAG
>CAZDXY010000043.1:0-27821 GCA_964509385.1 uncultured Rikenellaceae bacterium | reverse complement strand
ATTCATTTCGATATTGAAGCTCGCAACAACCTGAAATCGGGTGTTGACCAGCTATCGAACGCTGTAAAGGTAACCCTTGGTCCCAAAGGGCGTAACGTGGTTATCGAGAAAAAATTTGGCTCACCCCAGATCACCAAGGACGGCGTAACCGTAGCAAAGGAGATTGAGCTTAGCGACCCATTGGAGAACGTGGGTGCACAAATGGTAAAAGAGGTTGCCTCAAAAACCGGCGATGATGCTGGCGATGGCACCACCACCGCTACCGTACTGGCACAGTCAATTGTAAACGTTGGACTGAAGAACGTTGCAGCCGGGGCAAATCCTATGGATCTGAAAAGAGGTATAGACAAGGCAGTTGTTAAGGTTGTTGATCACCTCAAAAAACAGAGCATCGAGATTGGCGACGACTACACAAAAATTGAGCAGGTTGCCACCGTATCGTCCAATAACGATGAGGAGATTGGCAAACTCATTGCCGAGGCAATGAAAAAGGTGAAAAAGGAAGGTGTTATCACCGTTGAGGAGGCAAAAGGAATTGAAACCACCGTAGAGATTGTGGAAGGTATGCAGTTCGATCGTGGGTATATATCCCCCTACTTCATCACCAACCCCGATAAGATGGAAGCCGTACTGGAGAATCCCTATATCCTGATCACCGACAAGAAGGTGTCCACCATGAAGGATCTGCTTCCTGTTCTTGAGCCCATTGCACAAAACGGTCGCTCGCTTTTGATCATTGCCGAGGACATTGAGGGCGAAGCCCTTGCAACCCTTGTGGTAAATAAACTACGCGGCTCATTAAAGATTGCAGGCGTTAAAGCACCTGGCTTTGGCGATCGTCGTAAGGAGATGCTTGAAGATATCGCTATTCTAAGCGGTGGTGTGGTGATCTCTGAAGAGAAGGGACTACGCCTTGACGCTGCCAAACTTGATATGCTGGGCTCAGCCGAAAAAATTACCCTTGATAAGGACAATACCACCATCGTTAATGGTGCCGGTAATAAGGATGCCATTCACAAGCGTGTATCGCAGATAAAGCTACAGATTGAGAATACCACATCTGACTACGACCGTGAGAAACTCCAGGAGCGTCTTGCCAAGCTGGCAGGTGGTGTTGCAGTGCTTTACGTAGGAGCAGCCACTGAGACCGAGATGAAGGAGAAGAAGGATCGCGTTGACGATGCGCTAAGTGCAACCCGTGCTGCCGTTGAGGAGGGTATTATCCCAGGTGGTGGTGTTGCCTATATCCGTGCCATTGAGGCTTTGGAAAGCCTTAAGGGTGGCAATCAGGATGAAACCACCGGTATTCAAATTGTAAAACGTGCCATTGAGGAACCCCTACGCCAGATTGCCATTAACGCTGGTCAGGAAGGATCTGTTGTTGCGCAGAAGGTTAAAGAAGGTAAGGATGACTTTGGGTACAACGCTTACACCGATAAGTACGAGAACCTCTACAAGAGCGGTGTTATCGATCCCACCAAGGTTGCCCGTATTGCCCTTGAAAACGCAGCATCAATTGCTGGCATGCTCCTTACCACCGAGTGCGTGATGGTAGAGGAGAAAGAGGAAAACCCAGCCCCAATGGGTAACCCGGGCATGGGCGGAATGGGAGGCATGATGTAGAATTTCATCAATCAATACCGTAACTCAAAGAAGGGGAAAGCAATAATGGCTTTCCCCTTCTCTTTTTTAAAAAAATTGGATGTTAAAGTTTAACTAACTACCTCAACACCTCAGGCTATACCAGACGCTCCCCCCCCAATGCCAAACAAGTCTCTCAAGTGGTTTATACATATAATTTTTGAAAAAAAGTTTGCATTGCAAAAAAAGGGTTTTTAGGCTAATATCGGCTTTTTATATACCTTTATGCACTCAAATCCATTTAAAAAAATGAAGAGATCATACTTTACCATACTTCTACTTATCCTTTCAGCCATTGCCAGTGCTAACGGTTGGCATATCACAACCCGATACTTCAGCAAAAACGAGAACCCAGCCAATGCCCGCATTGAGCAGGTTTACCTCTTCAACGGGTATATGAAAATGGTAACCGGCGATCTGACGACCATTTTCGATATCAGGAATGGGGAAATAATATACATAAACCATAACGCCCAGAGGTACTGGAAGGGGAGTCCGGCAAAGTTTAACACCGAGGTTAAGGCCGAACTGGAGATTATCATTGATCAGCAGCTATACGGGATGGAGAGCGAACAGCAGGAGGTTATGCGGGCAATGTACCAGGAGATGCTTAAAGCCTCATTCCCTGATGCCAGTCAGGCAATTCAGGCGCCAAGGAATTTCTCAGTCCGAAAGGAGAAGGATGGCGAAATGGTTTCAGGATTCACCTCAACCCTTTATAGGGTAACTGAGGATAACATGCCCTTTGAGAGTATTTGGATATCGCCAGATCTACCCATTGCCAAAGATTTCGATTTTATTAGCCTTAGCCAATTCCTCAACCAGCTGGCCAGCGGGGCTTACGCCATTAGCTTCGAAAGTACAAGGGAGTACTTCAACCTTATTGAGAAAGGTTATCCGGTTAAGATTGAAATGTTTAGATCGGATGGCACAACAGATATTTCGGAAGTTATAGATGCACAAAGGGTTAATCTAACCCCTAAAGATTTTGCCGTTCCGTCAGGTTTTGTTGCAGGTACGCTTAGCGACGTGGGAGTATGGGATGGTTATAGGTAAAGGAACTATCCCTTAAACCCTACCAATGTTATAACAATTTTTTGCTCCTTGCCATTTTTTCAATACTTTTGCAAACGCATCTGGCCCCGTAGTTCAGCTGAATAGAACGTCAGATTCCGGTTCTGAAAGTCACAGGTTTGAATCCTGTCGGGGTCACTGTAAAGACCAGTCGGAATGGCTGGTCTTTTGATTTTTGAGGATTTATGCCCTTGCCATACAGCAAGACAGGATCATGAGCGGGTTGTGTGCCTGCCTGAGCGTAGCGAACTAATCCTGTCGGCTTGCCTGCCGAAGGCAGGGGTCACTGGAAAGAGGGTGTCTCAAAAGCCTTATAAAATTAGATTTATTTCTCTGTGTTTTCACTGTTTCACAATATATTATAAATTCCACAGAGGTTCACAGAGTTCTTTACTGAGTCACACAATGAGCTTTTGAGACACCCTCTTTTGATTTTTGAAGATTTATGCCCTTGCTATACATCACCATGCTCCGTTCGTCGAATAATCTCGTTCTGGAGAGCCTCGCCAAGGTCGTTGAAATAGTCGGAGTAACCGGCAACACGAACAATTAAATCGCGATACTTTTCAGGTTCTTTCTGCGCATTGCGCAGGGTATCCGCATCTACAACGTTGAACTGGATATGGTGCCCATCGAGCTTAAAGTAGGTTCGTACCAGTGCAGCAAGCTTATCCAGTGCCTCATCGGAGGCAAAGAATGAGGGTGAGAACTTCTGGTTTAGCAATGTTCCCCCTGTTTTTATGTGATCAATTTTAGCGGCAGAAAGCAGTACTGCTGTTGGCCCGTTCTGATCGGCCCCTTGAACAGGGCTGATCCCCTCGCTAAGGGGTTCTCCCGCAAGGCGACCATCGGGCATAGCACCAATTACCTTTCCAAAGTAAACATGGCAAGTTGTGGGAAGCATGTTGATGCGAAAAACCCCTCCCCTGGCCGAGGGACGACCCGTAACCGCTTGGTAGAAGCTGTTGAAAACCATCACAGCATGACCATCGGCATAATCGCTGTTATTGCCCCATTTAGGGGTTTCGTAAACCAGCTTAAAGCGAAACTCGTCCAATTGCTCAAAGTTTTGCCCCAGCATCTCCAGCATCTTCCCAAGTGTTAGTTCTCGCTTTTCGAACACCCAATATCGAATGGCAGTAAGGTTATCGGTGATGCTGCCAAGACCAACGCCCTGAATATAGCTGGTGTTGTAACGGGCTCCACCGGCATTGTAATCGGTGGCATTGGGAATGCAATCGTCAATTAACACCGAAAGAAATGGAACGGGCATATACTTGGCATACAGATTTTCTATGGTATTGTTCCCATTTATCTTAATGTCGATAAGGTGGTTCAGCTGCCTCTCGAAGGCATGGTAAAAATCGTTGAACGATTTGAACGATTCAGCACTTCCTGTTTCTAAACCAATTCTCTTGCCTGTTCGGGGATCTATACCATTATAAAGGGTAATCTCCAGCACCTTATTCAGGTTGAAATAGCCCGAAAGGGTGTAGGCCTCGGTGCCAAAGGCTCCCGTTTCCACACAGCCACTGGCTCCGCCATTACGCGCATCAACAAGCGACTTGCCCTGACTTAGCAGCTGCTGCACAATGGCATCAGTATTGAAGATTGAAGGTTGGCCAAAGCCAGTTTTCACTATTCGTAAAGCCCGTTTCAAAAACTGCTGCGGCGATTTTTTGCTAACCTGTACCATGGAACTGGGCTGAAGCAAACGCATCTCCTCAATCACATCGAGGATAATGTAAGTAAGCTCGTTCACCGCATCGGAGCCATCCTCCTTAACCCCTCCCAGGTTGATAAGGGCAAAATCGGTGTATGTATTGCTCTCCTCTGCTGTTACACCCATTTTGGGTGGCGATGGATGATTGTTGAACTTAATCCAGAATGCCTGAAGGAGTTCAATGGCCCTGTCCTTTGTTAGCGATCCCTCCGCAATTTCCTTTCTGTAGAAAGGGTAAAGGTGCTGATCTAACCTTCCCGGGTTAAACGAATCCCAGGGATTCAACTCAGTTATAACCCCAAGATGAATGAACCAGTAGTGCTGAAGAGCCTCGTGGAATGTTTCGGGTGCATTAGCGGGCACCCTGCGACAGATGCGAATCATTTCCAGAAGCTCGTTTAACCTGTGCTCATTGGTTTCTATAGATGCCAACTTTTCCAATTCATCGGCATACCGATTGGCAAAAAGAATTAAAGCATCTGCAGCGATATACATGGCGCTAAGCTGCTCACGTTTGGCAATTTCGTCAGGGTTGTCGGCTTTTTCAAAGTTATTGAGCAGCTTTGCGATCTCGGTTTTGATATCGTTCATCCCCCTCTCGAAAAGTTTCTTGCCGCCCACTGTGTGCCCCGGGGCACGTTGCTCCTGAAACTCGGTGAATACGCCTGCGGTGTATGCATCGTGCCATTCCTGTGGCAGAGCAGCAAAAACCCTATCGCGCTGGGTATTCCCCTTCCAGAATGGGATAATCTGCTCCTCATATATTCTAAAGGTTTCCTCATCAACCTTAAACGATACCTTTGGCCGAGAGTTAATGAGCTTCAAATCGTCGATGGAGTGGAGACAAATCTCTGGATAGGTTGAAGCAGCCTTTGGTTCTGGCCCTCGCTCACCCACAATCAGCTCACCATTTAAAATGGTTATGGCCTTTTTGCTTAGAATATGCCTAAAAGCCATAGCTCTTTGCACAGGGATTGAATACTTTTTAGTTTTTTCTTCCCTGTAAAACTCAGTTACCAGTAATGCTCTCTCGGCCGATAATGTGTTGACGGCATTCAGACTTTGTTCGCGAAGTTGTTTTATTCGATTGTTCATTGTTCGTTATTCAATATTCAACATTCCTTTCCTCACCCTCCTATACTAATCACAGGTGCTAGCCCTTTGAATAAAAGGGCAATTGCCTTAGCCTTATACTTTGGATAGTTCTCCATTTCAGAAAGCGGATACTCCTTTCCCTGCTTGCTAAACTTATGCTTCGCCAATGAATGGTATGGTAATAGGTCGATACGGCTAACACCTTTCGTTCGACCGATTATCCCTTTTAGCGAATCAATATTACAGGATGTGTCTGTAATACCCTCAACTAAAGGTATACGGATTATTATTTGCTTGCCTGCATCTGAAAGCAGGCTTAAATTCTCAAATATCAGCCCATTACCCATTCCAGTGTACTGCTTATGCTTCTTATCATCGGCAATCTTAAGGTCGAAAAGGTAAATGCCGGTAAAGGGCAATGACTGCTCAACCACCTCATTTGGGGCATATCCACAGGTATCGAGGGCAGTGTGAATACCCTCTATGGTGCAGGTTCTGAGCAGCTCAATGGCAAACTCGGGCTGAGCCAAAGGCTCTCCTCCTGTGAGGGTTACCCCCCCACCCGACTCCTCTAAGAATGGCAAATCGGCTCTAATGCCACGCATAACATCCTCAACGGTGGTTTCGTAGCCAACGGTTTGGGTTTGGCTGAAGGATTTATCGCCCATCCGCTGGATATTCTGCATATCCTCAAAATCGAAGGATTGGCTCTCGGGATTGTGACACCATTGGCATTGCAAGGGGCATCCTTTTAGAAATATAGCCTTCCGAATTCCCGGGCCATCGTGCACAGAGAAACTTCGGGTATGGTATACAATTCCTTTCATGTTTTTACAATACAATGAATACTATCTGCTTTTTTTAGCAACAGACTTAAAATTGGTAAAATGTAAAAAGGAATCTAATCAGCAAATCCAACAAGAGAAGAGTCCCTTGCCGTTGTTGTGGTACAATGTGGAGATAATAGGTAACATTATCAATTGGCTGATTAACTGCAAATATATACCATTTAACATGTAAAAGCAAGAAAGATTTTTGGAATTTAGTACCTTTACACCAAAACCAAAGGTATGAAAAAGCTGGTGCTCCTTATAATCCTATTTGTTGTAACAATGAATCTTACCGAAGCACAGGTAACCTTCACTCTGAAAGATATTCCCTCCAACACACCAAAGGATTCCTATTTCTTTCTGGCAGGAACAATAAATAAGTGGATTCCAAATGATATTGATTATCAGTTTAAGACTGATGATTACGGGCAGTTGATTCTTAAACTCGATTCGATGCCAAGCAGCTTTGAGTATAAAATTTGCCGTGGAAGCTGGGCCTCCGTTGAAGTTGATTCGCTGGGAAGGGATATCTCCAACAGGATATACGTTGATTCCATTGGCAGTCAAACCCTTATTAGTGTTCAAAATTGGAGAGACCTTATGCCACAACAGCAAATAGCCTCAACTGCTTCGCCAAATGTTTTCTTCACTCCAACAAGTATAGAGATCCCTCAACTCAAGCGTAGGCGTACTGTCAGGGTTTACTTTCCACCCAATTACTCTTCTCGGCAAGCTTATCCCGTGATATATATGTTCGATGGGCAGAATGTTTTCGATGCCTCAACCTCCTTTGCAGGGGAATGGAAAGTTGATGAAACCCTGGACAGCCTTTATCGCACTCGCTATTTTGCCTGCATTGTTGTAGCCGTTTATCATGGAGAGGGAGAGCGAATTAATGAGCAAACCCCATGGCCCAACGTTGAAAAAATGGGTGGCGATGGGGCAAAATTTGCACAGTTTATTGTAAAAGATCTGAAACCATACATCGATAAATACTATCGAACGTTTCCCGATAGGGATAATACGATCATAATGGGAAGTTCACTGGGAGGTTTGATGGCGCTTTATATGGCATTGCAATACCCTGAGGTTTTTGGAAAAGCAGGCGTATTTTCCCCTTCGCTCTGGTGGAGCGAAAAGGCATTTGAGCAAATGGCAAAATTTAAGAAAAGGCGAACCCAAAAGATATACATCCTTGGCGGAGAACAGGAAGGCGATGCCTTTATATCCGACCTTGAAAGGGCAGAGGGAATGCTAAAAGAAGTAGGATTTGATGAAAGCGAATTGAATGTTAGGCTTGTCCCCGATGGACACCATAGCGAATGGTTTTGGGCCAGGGAATTTCCTGATGCCATCAAATGGTTGTTCGGACTCTAAATCAAATAATTAATATGTTAAACATCAGAATATCTTTTATTTTTTTGCTTATCATATCCTCGCTATTTCTAAGTTGCAAACAGGGTGAGCAGAAGATTCAATACAAGAAGACCTACCATCGAAATGGTAAACTTTTCGAGGTTATCCCTCATATCGATGGAAAAATTCATGGTATTAAGCTGGAATACTATGAGGATGGTGCCCTGCGCAAAGAAACTCCATACGATAGTGGTTATGTGCATGGTAATGTTAAGGTTTACTATCCCGACGGAAAACTGTTCTCTGTAACTCCTCGAATAAAAGGGAAAATTCATGGCAATGTGATCAAATACCATAAAAATGGAGTCATCCAGAGCGAAACCCCCTATTTGAACAATGAGCTGCAACCCGGACTAAAGGAGTATAACCAGAAAGGGGTATTACAGGATACACCCAGCATTGTTTTTTCTCTGAAAAAGGAAAAGCATTCACGCGATCTTTCTCTTACTCTGGAGGCTCGATTATCATCAGGTATAAAATCGGTAAAATTTTCACAAGCCATTCAACTTCACGAAAAGGGAATCGATTATATACCCTTACAATCGGAAGATGGTGCTGGAAAACTCTTCGTAAAACTTCCTCCCGGTAGTTCTATTGATAATATCGTGCAGCTAAGAGCTGAATTTTTAACTTCATTCCGAAATCGCTGTATAGTTGAAGGAACCTATCACCTTATTGCCTCTAATTGATTTTTTTAAATATTTGCCTATCTGCATTTTATTAATTAAAGGATGGATTTTATTAAAATTCGATTCATAATTACTATGAGGTTTCCTACATTTGCAACTTCAATCATTAACAATAAAAAAGCAATAGTAATGAATCGTTTTTTCCTTCTTTTCGTTTTTCTTTTTTCTTCATTTCAAGTGTTTTGCCAAGAGCCTTTGCCCAAGGGCATGACCGAAGCTGAAAAACTTATCTGGGACGACTACATAAAGAATTATCCAACTGATAAGGGAACCTCACCACCAGCTGAAAAACCACGTACACCAGCAGAGTGGGACGAAGCCCAAGGGGTAATCATAACATGGGCTTCTTACACGAGCAACCTTCGCGAAATAGTGCGCTATGCTAAGGAAGTTGTTACTGTTTATATTGTATGTAGCAGTCCTTCAAACGTTCAGAGTTACCTTTCGCAAGGTGGTGTAAACTCTGAAAACGTTGAGTTTATTGTGGCTGATTATAACTCCGTTTGGGTACGCGATTATGGACCCCAAAGCATATACCTGCATGGAACCAATGAACTAGCCATTGCTGACTGGGTATACAATCGTCCACGCCCTCAAGATAACTTAATCCCTTCGGTAATTGCAAGTTATCTTGATCTACCAATTTACCAAATGACTCAAAATCCAAACCGACTTGTTGCCACAGGTGGAAACTTTATGACTGATGGTTTTGGTAAAGGATTCTCTTCGAACCTTATTCTTGATGAGAATAGCAGTCTAACAGAAGCACAAATAGATACTATTGTAAAGAAATACATGGGCATTGAACCCTATGTGAAAATGACAACGCTTCCATATGATGGGATCCACCACATCGACATGCACATGAAGCTTCTGGACGAGGAAACCCTGTTAGTTGGTCAGTATCCTACAGGAATAGCCGATGGACCACAGATTGAGGCAAACCTCAATTACATTTTGAATAACTTTCAAACTCCTTATGGTCGTCCCTACCGTGTAGTTCGCATTCCCATGCCACCTGACGAAAGCGGACATTATCCCAATCAGTGGTCAGACTATTTGACCTATACCAATTCTATTATCCTCAACAATTTAGTTTTAGTTCCTATTTATGGACTTGCACAGGACGATGAAGCCTTAAGTATATATCAGGAAGCTATGCCAGGCTATAACATTGTTGGTTTAAACATGCGAAACGTAATCCCTGCAAGCGGAGCCATTCACTGTATCACAAAGGAGATCGCTGCCCATGACCCTATATTCATAAGCCATGCTCCCATTCGTGATGAGGTGGAGTACTCCTTTACTAGCTACGCTTTTGAAGCGAATATTTCCTCCGCATCGGGCATCGAAACAGCATCACTATACTGGAGTCTGGATCCTTCAGAGGGATTCAATGAGGTTTCTATGACTCTGAATGAAGATGAAGAATACACAGCCAGCATCTCCTATTTGCCTCCTGAATCGCAGGTTTACTACTACATAAGTGCAACCAACGGCAATGCAAAAACCATAACCAAACCTCTGGTTGCACCCGAGGGTGCCTATGTTTTTGAGATAGGTAGCCAAATACTTGGCTTCGATTTCTTGGCAAGCGAAACTGAAGTAGATATTTCTGACGAGGTAGTATTCACCTATATTAATCAGGGTGTTACTGCCGAATCGTTCCTTTGGAACTTCGGCGAAGGAGCAAATCCTTCCTCTGCCAATACTGAGGGACCACATACCGTAACATACGAAACAGAAGGTTTTAAGAATATTTCGCTTACGATTAATGGCGATTTAGTGCTAACCAAGCCGAACTACATTAAAGTTGGGGAAAGTTCACCGAACTACTTCACCCTAACAATAAGTGTCAATGGCAATGGAACCACTTCTCCCGGAATTGGAGACCATCAGTATCAGGAGGGTTCAGTTGTAACTCTAACTGCTACTCCAACCGAAGGTTGGGTATTTGATCATTGGACAATCAACACTGTGGAATACAATACTTCTGTAACTCAAGTTGAGATTGAGGCAAACACTGAAGCCATTGCATACTTCATAACAGATGGTACAGGAATAAATAGCTTAGTAACGGATTATTTAAGGATTTCTCCAAATCCCGCAAACAATTCAATATCAATTGCTTTTCCAAAGCAAATTGGCTCTGCAGAAGTTTCAATCGTTGGAATTACAGGGAATAGGGTAACAACGTTCCAAAAATCTTTGGAAAGTAATCTTCTAACCATCGATGTTTCATCATTCCTGCCTGGGATTTACATAGTGGTTTGCAAAACCTCTGAGGGTGTTTGGACATCGAAATTCGTGAAGAATTAGATTTTTTTTGTAAAAAGCAAGATGCTGTCTCAAAAGCTCACTGTGTGACTCAGCAAAGGACTCTGTGAACCTCTGTGAAATTTTTAATATATTGTGTCACAGTGTATCACAGTGAACACACAGAGTATCACAGAGAAATAAATCTAATTCTATAAGGCTTTTGAGACACCCTCTTTTTTCATGAAAAAAGGGTATACAATTTTGGTCAAGTAGAAATTATCATTTTTGCTTAATCGTTCTGAGGAAATATTTTAACTGTATTTTTTTTCGCTTCGTACTCGTAGTCTAATCCCAAAGAATGGCATACGCTATTAAGAGCATAATTAACTCCTAACGTGTTAAAAAATCCGGAGAAGAAATAGTCATCTGGTTCAAATCCATGCACATCAATCTTTATGTTGAATTGTCTTTCCATCTCTTCGAAAACCAATCTAAGGGGGGGTTTTTGTGTAGAAAAAGTTTCCCCTCAACCACGACGCAGCAGTTTCAACATTTAGGTAGAAAATAAAGGGAAAATTTGACTCGGGGGTAATCATAATACCCTGTCCTGCTGGAATAACTTTTCTATTAAAACTCTTTATTGAGGAGTAAATCTCTCCCGAAAGGCACTCTACCTTAAGTATGCCCGAACGAAAAAAAACGTTGAAACGCGCTTCTTTAACCCAAAGGGTATCAACACCCAAAATTAGCCGAAAATCAATATTACTCTTTTTAACATCGAAATAGGCCTCACCCTCAAGAAATACTGTCCTGCTTTTTTTAAAACCATACTCTCGGTGCTTTATTACTGATCCAGCATTGAGGGTTGTAACTGTAGAATCGGGAAGCTGCCCATATGCTATTTTCCCCGCTGGTGCTTCAACAGTCTTCATGGCAAAATGCCAATCGAAGATCACTGAAAGGATTACAATAAATAGTAATAGTAAAGCACCCAAATGCATCAACTTAACCTTTAGCCTAAGGCTTCTATCAATCCTCTCAATACGTTCAGTTAACTTTTGCCACACCTCTTCTTTTAAGGAATCTGCAGGAGGAACCTTAAGACCACTGAATATCTTCAATAAACGATCATCAAAATCACCTCGACTTTCAATTTCTGTGCAATTATTCCCATTCATTTCTTTTAATCTCAAACCCGATCGAAGCATCTCCTTAGCTTCATCAACAAACATATCAATTGCACTGATCTTCAAATTCAGCCTATCTGATATCTCTCTTTTTGTCAAACCTTCAATTTGGTTCATGAGAAAAATTACTCTGGGTAATTGAGGGATATCAGCAATTAATTTTTGAAGTTTTTTAAAGATTTCATCATTGATCAAAGGCGAATCAGTGCTTTCTGTTTGTTCGTCCCAAACAATCTCCCTTACAAAATGAAAAACAACCCTGCTATTTTTTTGCTTCTTCTTAATAATATTTTTTGCGAGGGAGTATAGCAAAGATTTTGTGGCTTGGGGACGAACATTTTTTCGGAGCGACCAAAGTCTTACGAAAGTATCCTCGGTTACCTCCTCTGCAATGTTTACATCACCTGTTTTGAAGTAGGTGTAATTCCTGATGTTCTCGTATAGAAAGTCATATGTCTCTCTGAACCACGTAATTTCCTTTAACGGATATTTCTCATCGAGAGGTGTCAAGGCTAGCTATATTTAATAATCGTGGATAAAGATAATGCACCCTGATACTAAAAGCAACTTAGAGATTATAAGAAAAATACCATTTTTGAATTTATCAGGTTCTTAATCAACATCAATCAGTATGAGCATTTCCATTGATACCTTATCCGATTAGATACCGATCAAAGTCGTTTACTGGCAAATTTTTAAATTCGTAATGCTGGTTTCGAAGCTGTGGTTCGAATCCGGCATCTGATATGGCTTTCTGAATGGAGTAGGCATCCATCTTATGTGTTGCTCCAGCAGATGAAACCACATTCTCCTCAATCATTATCGATCCAAGGTCATCGGCTCCTGCGTGTAGACAAATCTGAGCTGTATCAATACCAACTGTAAGCCACGAAGCTTGTATATGCTTGATGTTAGTTAGCATAATCCGGCTTATTGCCACCATACGAATATACTCCTCGGTTGTGACGTTACTTTTTACCCCCTGGTTGCTTAAAACGGTATCCTTATCCTGAAAAGGCCAGCAAATAAATGCAGAAAAACCTATGGATCCCTTTGGTTTCTTACTTTGAAGGTCACGAATTTTTATTAGGTGTTCGATTCGTTCTGCAGGAGTCTCAATATGGCCAATCATCATGGTTGCTGTAGTTAGCAAACCTAATTTGTGCGCTTCAGCCATCACATCCAGCCAAGCCTGGGAGTTTGGTTTACCTGGAGATATTTCTTTACGAACCCTATCCGCAAGGATTTCTGCACCCCCACCGGGTAGGCTATTTAGTCCAGCATCAATCAAACTTATAAGGACATCCTTGTAACTCTTATTCTCCAAACGGGCAATGTGTGCTATCTCAGGTGGGCCCAATGCGTGGAGTTTTATCAGAGGAAATGCCCTTTTGATCTGTTTAAACAAATGCGTGTAGAAGTCTAATCCCAACTTTGGGTGCAATCCGCCCTGCAAAAGAATTTGATCACCACCTAGGCGTTGCATCTCCCTGATCTTGTCTATGTATTCTTCTATGGTTGTTATATATGCCTGACTATCGTTTAGTTTACAGTGAAAATTGCAGAACTTACATCCAGATATGCACACATTGGTAATATTAATATTCCGATCGATTTGCCATGTAACTGTATTTCCGGGCACATTATTTTTTCGCAGTTCATGCGCAACATACATCAATTCTGAGAGTGAAGAATTTGAAAAAAGGTGTAAGCCCTCCTCAAGACTTAAAAATTCCTGCTTAATCGCTTTTTCCAGTAGATTACTGACTATCATTTCAATTGTCCAGTAAAAATGTGTTAATATATAACGCTAAAGGTATGAATTAGTTTTTTTAATCAAATCAAAGAATTACTTTTTGGAAAGAGTCCAACAAAAAGCAACCATTTGTTTTATAATATTTTGGAATACTCTTTTTTCTTAATCACAATATCCAAACTTTTTCTCAATTTACTATCTTTGCCTGATTATTGCCCTTATAATGGCAAATGTGTTTATTGAATATACATCAATTTAATATGAAAAAAAATGATTAACGATAAAATAGTGGTTGGCATAACTCAGGGAGATATCAATGGAATTGGATACGAAATAATAATCAAGACTCTTTCTGATACTAGGATTAATGAACTTTGTATCCCAGTTGTGTACGGCTCTCCCAAGGTTGCAGCTTATCATCGCAAAGCGATGAATGTCGAAAATTTTAGTTTCAATCAGATTAAGGATATCAATGAATTAAATCCAAAGCGATCGAATATAATAAACTGCATGGACGATAATGTGCGGGTAGAACTGGGGAAATCGAACGAATACTGTGGTGAAGGATCAATAAAAGCACTTGAATTTGCAGTGAACGATCTTAAAAAAGGAAAGGTTGATGTTCTGCTAACTGCCCCCATTAACAAGCATAACGTTCAAAGCAGTAATTTCAATTTCCCTGGTCATACTGAGTATTTAGCAAATGCCTTTAATATTGATGAGTTCCTCATGCTGATGGTTAGCGATGTAATGCGTGTAGGTATAGTTACTGGACATGTACCTTTGGCAGAGGTTCCTAAACTGATCACCGAAGAGGCAATTCTAAAAAAATTGAGGATCCTTAACAGCTCGCTAATCTCCGATTTTGAAATCAGGAAACCACGTATAGCCGTATTAGGGTTAAATCCACATGCAGGTGACGAGGGAGTATTGGGAAAGGAGGAGCAAACCGTTATAATCCCTGCCATTGAGAAAGCCAATGCAGAAAACATCCTCGCAATGGGACCTTACCCTACCGATGGGCTTTTTGGTTCCGATGGTTTCTCAAAATTCGATGGTATTCTGGCCATGTATCACGATCAAGGCTTAACACCCTTTAAGGCGTTGGCTTTTGATACTGGCGTTAACTTCACTGCTGGGTTGCCCATAATTCGTACTTCACCTGCTCATGGAACAGCATATGAAATTGCCGGACAGGGTGTGGCTTCCGAAAACTCGTTCCGAAAAGCACTTTACCTTGCTCTGGATATTTTTAAAAAGCGTGAGATGCATAACCAGCTCATCAAGAACCCTTTGAAATTTTCAAATCAGGAAGGACAAGAATAATTTTACCCCAAAAAACATCCAACAATTATGTTTGAGTTTATTAGAGGAGAGCTTGTGGAGCTTAATCCAACTTACGCTGTGGTTGAATCTAATGGGATTGGATATATTATCAACATCTCACTACAATCGTACTCAACCCTTGATGGTAAAAAGGATGTAATGCTATTCCTACATCAGGTAGTACGGGAAGATGCCCACCTTCTTTTCGGTTTTGTTCAGAAAGAAGAACGTGAACTTTTTCGGCATCTTATCAGTGTTTCTGGAATTGGATCGAATACTGCAAGGGTTATTCTTTCATCTCTTTCAGCGGCAGAGCTTAAGGATGCCATTCTGCATGGTGACGTAGATACACTCAAGCGGATCAAGGGCATTGGATTGAAAACAGCACAACGTATATTGGTGGATTTGAGGGATAAACTGGGGAAAGTGGGTGTCGATCAAGAAATTTTCGCAACAACAAACAATACCATAAAGCAAGAAGCGTTATCAGCATTAGTTATGCTTGGCTTTGCAAAAGGTGTTGCTGAAAAAATTATTGCTCAGATACTAAAGCAGAATCCCAATCAAACAGTGGAAACCCTGATCAAAGAGGCTCTTAAAGGATTGTAAATCAATAATCTTATATTGAAATTGAAGTATTTCGTTAAGCATATAATTTTAGGAATATTAATCTTTACCCTAAAATTAAACTCAGAAAGACCAATGCTTTTTGCATCGGTTTTTTTTGCTGATTCATACGACAATACCGCTATTATTGATCTGAGACACGACGTTCAATCACCCGATTCAATTATCTTACCCTACCCCATACCGCCTGGAGATGGCATAGAGGATGTTGCTTCACCATCTTCTCCTCTGTTCATGTCGCCTCCCCAAAATATAACAACCACAGTTGAGTATGATCCAATCGCAAAGCTATATACCATTTACTATAAGGTTGGCAACATCAATATTCGTCCACCACAGGTGATGAGTGAGGATGAATACCGCAGGTTTCAGTTTGAACAATCCATGCGCGAGTACTGGCAGCAGCGCCAAAGTGGCGAAACAGGAGCACGTGGTTCGGGAATCCTTCCCAGATTGCAGGTAGGCGGAGAAACCTTCGATAGGATATTTGGCAGCAACATCATCGAAATCATCCCGCAGGGAACTGCTGAACTTGTATTTGGAGTAACCCATACCCGAACCGATAATTATACCATTCCCGAAGATTTACGTCGGAACACCACCTTCGATTTTCAATCGAAAATTCAAATGAATGTGGATGGTACTGTTGGTGAGAAATTGAGAATGAGTGTAAACTATAACACTGAAGCAACATTCGATTTTGAGAATAATGTGAAAGTTGAGTACACTGGATTTGAGGATGAAATAATTCAAAAAATCGAGGCTGGTAACGTATCCCTCCCATTACCGGGTTCGCTTATCACTGGGAGTCACAGCCTATTTGGACTAAAAACTCAACTCCGGTTTGGCAAACTTACCGTTACAAGCATCTTTTCAAAGCAGGATGGACAAACCCAAGTAATGGAAGTCCGTGGAGGTGCACAAATCAAGGATTTTGAGATTCAAGCCGATGAGTATGAGGTGAACAAGCACTTTTTCCTCTCACATTACTTTCGCGATACGTATAACCAATCCCTTCAGAATTTACCCATTGTAAACAGCGGAATCAATATTACCCGGATTGAGGTATGGATCACCAACAAGCAAAGCAACTTCGACAACTCAAGGGATGTTGTTGCTTTTCACGACATTGGTGAAAATCAACAGAACATTTTTGCAAATAATATCTTCTCGCAAATACTTTCAGGCCTTAACCCCAGCAACGGTAGAAATAACTTGTACGATTTAATGATAACCACATACAGGGGTATAAGGAATATTTCAAATATTAGCAACGTATTATCTCCTCTTACCGCACAGGGCTTTTTGGGTGGCAGAGATTATGAGTCATTAGAAAATGCCAAAAAACTTTCTCAATCCGAATTCACGTTAAACCCGCAATTGGGATATATTTCTCTAAATTTCTCCCTAAATGCCGATGAGGTCCTTGCAGTTGCATACGAGTATACCATGGGGGGGCAAACCTTTCAGGTTGGAGAATTCTCAACCGATGGGATTACTGCTCCCAATGCTTTAATCGTAAAGCTCCTCAAGGGAACAAACCTATCGCCACAGCAACCCACATGGAACCAGATGATGAAGAATATCTACTCCATGGGCGCTTGGCAAATCGACCGTAATGAGTTCTACCTTAACATACTATACCAGAATGATCAGGCTGGAACAACTATAAACTACATTCCCGAAGGCAATATTGCCAATGAGCCACTGCTATCCGTTTTAAATCTCGACAATCTCAATAGCAACAACGATCCTGGATCCGATGGAATGTTCGATTTCATTGAAGGAATTACTATAAAAGCAGCAAATGGCCGAATAATCTTCCCTGTACTTGAACCTTTTGGAAATGATTTGTCCCGTAAAATTGGAGATCCTACAATTGCAGCAAAGTATATATACCAAGAACTATACGACTCAACCCTTACCAGGGCAAGGCAGGTTGCAGAAAAGAACAAGTTTCAGCTGGCAGGTACTTACAAGTCGGCATCTGGTTCAGAGATATCGCTCAACGCAGCCAATGTTCCCCGCGGTTCAGTGGTTGTTACGGCTGGTGGAGCAAGGTTGACCGAAGGAGTTGACTACACAGTGGATTACGTTATGGGATCCGTTAAAATTATCAATCCCGGACTACTGGAATCAGGAACTCCTATTCAGATATCTCTTGAGAGTCAAGCTCTTTTCGACTTCCAAACCAAAACGCTGGTTGGTTCACATTTCGACTATAAGATTTCCGATAACTTCAATATTGGAGCCACAGTTCTTAACTTAACCGAACGACCCTTTACACATAAGGTTAGCTTTGGAAACGAAGCTATAAGTAATACAATTTGGGGTCTAAATACATCATACCGTACAGAATCGTCATTCCTAACCAAAGCGGTAGATCTCCTTCCTTTCATCGAAACAAAGGAAAAATCGACAATAAACATTGATGCCGAATTTGCCCAATTTCATCCCGGACACTCCCGTGCCATTGGAAAAGGGGGTACTGTATACATCGATGATTTTGAAGGGGCCAAAACCTCAATTAATATTAGCCAATGGTCATCGTGGCATTTGTCTAGTACCCCACAGCATCAGCCCGATCTCTTCCCCGAAGGCAACCTTTCGAACGACTTAAGGTATGGATACAATCGGGCAAAACTTGCCTGGTACTCAATCGATCCTTTATTCCTACGAAATACTTCACTTACGCCCGGCCACATTAGGAATGATCCTGAAACCCAAAGCAGCCATTTTGTCCGGGAGATATTCGAACGGGAAATTTTTCCAAACAGGAACACCCCTCAAGGATTACCTACTAACATTCAGGTTCTTAACCTTGCATTCTACCCTACGGAAAAGGGACCCTATAATTTTAACACTGCTGGAATAAACTCCGATGGAGGGCTTACAAATCCTTCAAACTCATGGGGAGGAATGATGAGAGATATTCCTTCGGGAATTTCCGATTTCGAAACGGCAAACATTGAGTACATCGAGTTTTGGCTTATGGATCCATTTGTTTACGACTCCCTCCATCCTGGAGGAGATTTATATTTCAACCTGGGAGAAATCTCTGAAGATATTCTTCGCGATGGGAAAAAATCGTTTGAGAATGGGCTGCCAATATCTGCCGATGTAATAACCAATGTTGACACAACTGTATGGGGAAGGGTTCCCACAGTCCAATCGTTGGTAAATGCTTTTGATACTGATCCCGATTCACGTAGGTTCCAGGATGTAGGACTCGATGGACTGTTAACAGAAGATGAGCGTACGTTCTTTGCAAATTATTTGGAACAAATAAAAGCACAATTTGGGGAGAACTCCATTGTATATCAGGATGCATTGAAAGACCCCTCGAATGATAACTACCGTTACTACCGATCGAGCATTTACGACACACAGGAAACCGGAATTCTTGAACGATACAAAAAGTTTAATAACCCCGAGGGAAATTCGCCCACCTCCAATCAGGCTAATCCTGATGGGATAGTAGAGCCATATCCAACTTCTTCGACCATTTTACCAAACACCGAAGATATCAATAAGGATAATAACCTGAACAAAAACGAGAGTTACTATCAGTATAGAATATCACTTCGCCCACAGGATATGGAAGTTGGACGAAACTACATCACCGATAAGGTAACATACAACGCTAAACTGGCCAATGGCGAACGATCTTCAGTGAGTTGGTATCAATTTAAGGTTCCTGTTGAGGAATATGAAAAAACCATCAACTCCATTCAAGATTTCAAATCAATTCGCTTTATGAGGGTATTCCTGCAAGGTTTCGAAGAGGAGGTAATTCTTCGCTTTGCAACATTGGAACTTGTTAGAGGTGAATGGCGCAAGTATAACCGTTCGCTTATTGAGGGGCAAGAGAGTGTTCCAATAAACGATCTACCCATTGGGTCTTTTGATATATCAACCGTAAATATTGAGGAAAACGATACCCGTACTCCCGTGAATTATGTTCTACCCCCAGGTGTAGATAGGGTAATCGACCCTGCTCAACCGCAGCTAACTGAGCTAAATGAACAGGCAATGGAACTAAAGGTTATTGATTTGGCTGATGGTGATGCTCGTGCCACTTACAAAAACCTCAGAATAGACATCAGACAATACAAAAGGCTGATGATGGATGTACATGCAGAAGCAATACCAGGTATGCCCCTCGATGATAACGAATTAAACCTCTTCATACGGCTTGGTACCGACTACACCAATAACTACTACGAGTATGAAATACCATTGGGACTAACACCACATGGAAGATACAACAACAATTCAACTCGTGATAGAGAGATTGTATGGCCAAGGGAAAATTTAGTAGATATAGACCTCGAAGCCCTTACAGAAGTGAAGTTGGAAAGAAATGCTCAGATGCAAGTACCCGGCTCTCTCATTACTTATACAACGGTATATACCATAATTGATGGAAACAAACGTATAAAAGTTACTGGTAATCCAAGCCTAAGCAATGTTCGTGTTCTAATGATTGGTATTCGCAATCCCAACCGCTCCAGCAATCCTGATGACGATGGGATAGCAAAATCGGGTATAATTTGGGTTAATGAATTACGCCTTACCCAGTTTAACGATAAGGGTGGATGGGCTGCCAATGCCAGAATGTCGGCAAAACTTGCCGATCTTGCACAGGTAACCGTGGCGGGAACCACTATAAAACCTGGCTTTGGATCCATTGAAAAGAAGGTGAATGAGCGTAGCTTAGATGATTATTATCAATATGATGTTAATAGCACAATACAACTAGGACGTTTCTTCCCAAAAGAATCAGGGGTTAACATTCCTCTTTACGTTGGATTCACAGAGTCTTTTGCAAACCCCGAATATAATCCTCTTGATCCAGATGTTCCACTACAAAAAGCACTTGACAATGCAGCCAATAAAGCTGAACGCGATTCAATTAAGAAAATTTCGCAGGATTATACACGTCGAAAAAGTATAAACCTTACCAACGTAAGGATTAGCAAAACGGAAGGCACTCCAAGGTTTTACGATATCTCAAACTTTGCTGTAAGCTACTCCTTTTCCGAACAACTTTCAAGAAATATCAGTACCGAAGAAAGATTGCAAAAAAATACTCGAGGTGGTTTCACTTACAGCTACAACACAAAGGCAAAGAACATAACTCCGTTTAAAAATGCTAAATGGCTTTCTCACCCTTACCTAAAAATCATAAAGGATTTCAATTTTAGCTACATGCCCAATCAGATGTCTTTCAGAACTGAGTTAAACCGTACCTATTTTGAGCAACAACTCCGAAACATAAATAACCCCAACATAAGA
The DNA here is from genome assembly GCA_964509385.1 of uncultured Rikenellaceae bacterium. Classification (GTDB taxonomy): domain Bacteria; phylum Bacteroidota; class Bacteroidia; order Bacteroidales; family Tenuifilaceae; genus MWFE01. The sequence continues at coordinate 6,900 of CAZDXY010000043.1, read as the reverse complement.
TTAGTACCCACTTACTCAAAGGATTTTACGTGGAACAGAGTGTACTCCCTTAATTGGGACTTAAGCCAATCTCTCAGATTCGACTTCAATGCCAATAATCAAGCGGGTATGGTTAACCGAACAAAAGACCCTGATGCTTATGAGCACTGGAAGGATTCTGTTTGGACAAACCTTAAGAATTTTGGTAGGAATACAAACTATAACCACCAGTTTAATCTAACATATAATATACCAATCAATAAGATTCCACTTCTTAACTGGGTGTCTGCATCAGCCAGATACAGCGGAAACTATAATTGGGCAGCAGGTCCTATACTTCCCGACACCAGCAGTTTTGATCCTGGGAATACTATTCAGAACTCCAATACAGTTCAACTAACAAGTCAACTCAATTTTACTTCACTTTACAATAAAAGCAATTACCTGAAAGCGATCAACCAAAAGTTTGATCAGCGAGCTCGGGGTGGTCAACAGCGACAACCTGCAATGAAAACAATTACATACGAACAAGAGAATGTAAGATTCCGGGAGAATCAGTTCCGTTCCATTCAGCATGGACTGAAAACCGAGAATGTTACTGCAAAAGTGTATGATGATGAAGGGAAAGAGGTTAAAGCAGAGGTAGATATTCGGTCTGACCAAAGGATTCGTATCCGAACAGAAAAGGATATCAATAAAGCTAAGGTAGTTGTGGAGGGAAAAGTTCCCGAACGGGAAAACATCGCTCTGCTTCTTGCCCAAGGGTCAATACGTATGCTTATGGGAGTAAAAAACTTTTCTGCTACTTATTCTCAAACCAATGGTACATTGCTTCCAGGATACAAGCCAAATACGCTTTACATGGGTTTAGACAATTATAATGGTGTGTATGCTCCGGGGTTAGCATTCATTGCAGGTTGGCAGGATCCTGACTTTGCCTGGAATGCTGTTCGCAATCAGTGGTTGAGCACCGACAGCACACTTAATGCTCCTTTTATACTTACCCACAATGAAAATTTAAACCTAAGGAGTTCTATTGAACCACTTCCTGGTCTTCGAATTGAAGTGAATGGAGTACGTAGTTTCTCTGAAAACAGAAATGAGTTTTACATACCCGATCAATTTGGTCAATTCAATGCTTACAACCCCATGATAACAGGTAATTTCAGCATTAGCGTTATTACATTGAGTTCAGCGTTCGAAAAAAACAAAGGAGATAATTACATAAGCGAAAGTTTTAGCCTTTTTAGAGATTACCGAAAAAGAATGGCCATAAGGTTAGCTAGCATCCGAGAGGAAGCAGGAAATTATGTCCCCTATCCTTCACTATCTAGCGATGAAGCAGATCGTTTCCCTTCTGGCTACGGTAAGTTAAATCAGGAAGTTTTAATCTACTCTTTCTTAGCGGCTTACACAGGGATTACTCCCGAAACTATTGGATTAAATACTTTCCCGATGATACCTATGCCAAACTGGCAAGTTACTTACGATGGATTGGCAAAACTAAAACCATTTCAGAAATATCTCCGCACCTTTACTCTTCGTCATGGTTATCGCTCCACCTACACGATAGGGTCATATACAACCAACTTAAACTTTGACCCTCAAGAGGATGGCTTTAGCTATATCAGGGATATGAATAGCAACTTTATTCCTGAATACGAAATAACCAACGTATCCATCAATGAGCAGTTTAACCCACTAATTGGACTTGATGCTACTTGGATAAACAGTCTAACCAACAGGCTCGAAATCAAAAATTCACGATCGTTAGCCATGAGTTTTGCCAACAACCAGCTGAGCGAAGTTTCAAACTGGGAGTACATTATTGGCAGTGGCTACAGGTTCGAAAACTTACCCCTTATCTTTAGATCTGCTGGAGGAGACCAGCGAACCCTGAGAAGCGATCTAAGGGTTAATGTAGATCTTAGCATTAGGAACAACAACACAATACTCCGAAGGCTGGTTGAAGAAACGAATACACCTTCGGCCGGACAACAAGTTTTCACAATAAAAACATCCGGAGAGTATGTTGTTAGCGAACAGGTTACAATAAGGTTATTCTTCGACAGGGTTGTTAATACACCTGTTGTTGCCACTTCGTATGCAACGGCAAACACAAGCTTTGGTTTTAGCGTTCGCTTTACTTTAGTTCAATAGCTTACTTAAGCTATAAAACAGATATTTTGACTCTTTGATTCTTTGCCATAAGTAAAAATAAGTGTACTTTTGAAAAACAAAAAAATGCTTCTAACCCCTAAAGTTGAACAAATACCATGAATATTCCAGCAGATCTAAAGTACACAAAAGACCACGAATGGATTCGTGTTAATGGTAATGAAGCCATTATTGGCGTTACCGATTTTGCTCAAAGCCAGCTTGGTGATGTTGTCTTCATCGAAATTGAAACACTTGGTGAAACCCTTGATAAAGAGGAAGTATTTGGCACCATCGAGGCTGTGAAAACTGTTTCAGATATGTTTATGCCCGTTTCGGGTGAGGTAATCGCTGTTAACGAAAAACTTGCCGACACTCCAGAGGTAGTTAACAAGGATCCATATGGCGATGGTTGGATGATTAAGATTAAGGTGACTGATCCATCTCAGCTCAACGAACTCCTTTCGGCAGAGCAATACAAGGAAATTGTGAATGAATAGTTCATTCTGAAAAAAGGGAGGCTGTCTTTTCACGACAGCCTTTTTTTTGCCCCTCTTATTTGAAAGATTATTCAGAAATAATATCTGAAACTTTTTGGACAAACTCGGTATGCTTCATTCCTGAGGGAATGAAAAGTGCATAAATATCTACATCTGAAAATACTTGAAGGAATCTTTCTTTCCACCTTTGCTTAACTCTGCTCAAACTTACGATGGGTTCGGTTCCCTTTGAATTGCAGTAAAACTCGTGCCAGAGGATATGCTTGTTAAGATCCGAGTACTCAGTTTCCATAATGGCAATGGACATATCAGCAGCGGTTGCAGCATCGATCCTTTTAATTAAAAGATCGTCTCTATGCTCTTTTATGAGCATGAAGTATTTAAAAGCCTTTGCCTTTGCATGGGCATAACCCCCATAAATTTTTTCTGGCGATATTTTACGACGAACGGATGAGTATCCAAATATTTGCAATTTCAAATGCCAGGCAATCCTGTCGTGGAACGATCGTTCCTTCAGAATTAATCTCCTCAGGTAAGGATTACCAATTGTATTGTAAGCGTAAATTTTAGGAAAGGCAAGGTTTGGGTATGCAAACCCATCTGAATCTACAACAGAAATATCATCGGACATAAAAGTGTAGCCTCTGTTCATGCACAGTTCAATTTCCAAAGATGTTTTTCCCACACCTCCAGTTCCTCCAATTAGAATAGCCTGATTATTAGCGTTAACCATCGATGAAGAGTGAACCAAAAACTGATCGGAATTGAAGTAAACGGAGGGCACCATTACTTGTTCAAAGAAAATCTGTGAAAGTCGCTGCGTAATGGTGGCATAGTCCATGCTGTAAAGCCTACTCAAATAGTTTATAATTAAGTTTCGCCTTGGCGAAAGGTAAACTTTATACCTAAGAACTTCTCCATGGTGGATTAAGGCAACACTAAACTTGCTGTTATGCATTACAAAGCCATCCTTCAATTCCGAATGATTCGAAGGATTTGAAGAAAGAACTTCCATGCATTTCAATGAGTTAGCAAACTCTACCTCTACTTCATGTTTTTCATCAGCTGAAACTTCGGGATAAAGAGCTAAAGGAGCAAGCAGGTCACTTATCTGGGTTTTAGATAATGAATTGGGTAGTACTAATTGAACAACCCTATTGAAAATTCGATACCTGAACACGGTTTGCATCTTAATCGCTATTTAAAATCGAAAGAATTCTATTTTTTCGAAGATCAAAGGGGAAATTATCAACGATGTGCTGTCTTGCTAATTTTCCAAGGCTTTCATCACTATCGAGGGCCAACTGAATTAACCTTACGGCTTCATTCACATCTTTCTTCTGCAATATGAACCCGGCTTTGCCTATACCTTTAGGAATACCACCTACAGATGAACCCACGGGGATACATTCGCAAAGCATAGCTTCGCAGAGTGCATTTGGTAGCCCCTCGCTAAGAGAAAGTTGGGTGTAAACTTTGTGCTCGGAAAGCAATGTTGGAAGATTGTGGTGCTGAACAAATCCATGGAACTTAACATTATGTGGAGCTTCTAATTTGACAAACTCAAGCATGCTTCCACCCAAACCAACTATTGAAAAAGTGGTTTTAGGCATTAACTTCGCAATCTCCAAAAGAAAATCGATTCCCTTCACCTTAAAAGTTTTCTCTTCATAAACAGCAGCAATAGTTATCACCGATAACCTTCTTATAACTGATTTGTCTCTTTCCCATATACTAGGATCGTATCCTGTAGGAACTACCTCTATCTGCCCTTTGATTCCATTAACGAAGTTTGATACTCCTACTTTATACCCTTTTTCAACTAAACCAGCAAAGCTATTAATACTGCTAACTAAACATTGATCCACTGGTAAAATATGGGAAGTGTTACGTAATGAATATCTTGAAAATATCGATCTAATTGTCTTGGGTTTAAATACTCCATAATCAATGGATGGGATATATACTGCATCGTATCCCCCTATCACAATAACCGTTTTTTTACTGAATAGCTTTCCAAAAAATATAGGGATTGCTGCATGGTAATCGGCAAACCAAATAAAGATCAACTCATATCTTTTTAGATAAAAAAGGCAAAAGAAAAATTGCTTGAATAATGAGTTTAGTAACTTACAAACAGATTTTAATGCAATAAAATGGTATTTGGTAACCTCATACTCTGATGAAAGAATTTGGTAATCCTCTCTTACAAAGGTGGAGAAACTTGTATAGATTAGAATGGCTTTCCTTTTTATCATGCTATCGAAAGTATTTGTTGATGATACCATCCACCGTTCCATTGATATCCTCCGATAGCTTCAGAAAGTAAACTCCTGTACCAAAAATTACTGTCATAGTAATGCTACGAATTGCAATATCAACCATAAAATTATTCATGATAGGAATTAGGAGCGATATGCCGTAGGTTGCTAATGCTATAATCAACGTGTAAAAATGCTGAGGGGAAAATGGGTGCATTCTGAACAACCTATAGATAATAATGTACCGTAATGCATTGTAAATAAAATATGCAGCCGTTGATGCAATGGCAGCGCCAACTAAACCGAATTGCCTAATAAAAATGATATTAAAAACTACAATCAGGACCACAAGCAGAAGGCTAAGGAAAGCGGTTGTTTTATAGTATATAGATGTTGCCAACATGGAGTTGCTTACCCCTGATGTCATCTCAATAAGATTGGTTAAGCCCAAAAAGAAAATAACATACTCCCCCGCTTCGTATTCGGGTGGCAGAATTAAAAAAACATTGTGAATATTTGCCCAAAGCCCAATGAATATAAGAGCACCAAAAATTAGCTGGGTGATGCTGCTTTTCCGGTAAATCTGGGCTATCGTCTTCGTTTCGTTGTTCTTCCATGCATCCGCTAGGATTGTGCCTGATATCTTACGAAGCGATCGGGATGGAATAATAATCAGAGTGCTAAAGAAGAAAGTAATGGCATAAATACCAGTTGCTTCAATGCCAATCAATCGGCTGACGATGATGCTGTCGATATTCAGCACCATAATATTTGAAAACCCAACGATTATCCCAAAAAAGCTCATGCTCAGGAGTGATCGAGCCATCTTCCCGTCGATAAGGGTCCAATCGGGCTTTAGGTTGAATTCACCCCTTGCCATTAGAGTGACAATAAGAAAAAAACCCGGGAGGCAATTGGAAATTACATAGGCTGCAATAAACTGCTTAAAAGTGAATAGCTCAAAGTAGAATGCAGCAATTGAACATAGAATTAGGATACGCTGAATAAACTCCTTATAGAAAGTTCCGGTAACGGATTGAAAGAGCATTTTTAAATAAGTATCAAAAATCAAGAAAAGGAGAGTGAAAAATATTAAAGGTATCAGAAACCCGATATACTGAGTAAACAGCTCAGCATTTTCCATATTCTTTTCAATAATATAGCCTTTAAGAGCTATATATAGCACCATTGTAAGAACAAACCCTGCTAAAACTACCAGCACTGTTAGCAGCAAAAAACCATGATGATTTTTTGATTTATTACGAAAGTAGGCAAACAGACGACCCGTAGCATTGGTAAAGCCCAGGGTTCCAAATTGGGCAAAAAGGGTGGAGTAAGCAATAAGTAACTTAATAAGACCATTCTCTCCTGTGGTTAGCAATCGAGGTAAAAGTAATCCTGATATTAGGAAACCCAGAAATACACCAACGTAGGAATAAATTGATCCTTTTATCGTTTGCTCTTTGATGTGCCCCACTACATTTCAAATTTATTAGGCAAAAATATAGATAAATTTGCTAAACCAATGGCTTAAAATTTCTTTGTGAATATCAACGGCAAATGAAAGACTTTCTTTCAAATTTATTACCTTTGTTTTAACCCATCTTTCAAACTTAAATTAAAAACCAATAATCTAATGAGAATTGCTCTATTTTCAATATTTGTTTTTGCATCAATATTTTGTTTGAATGCACAAAATAATAAATCCAATAATATTATTCAAGGGATAGTTAATACTGAAACTGTTACAGATATAGATGGTAATATTTACCCAACTGTTATTATTGGAAATCAACTATGGATGGCTGAGAATTTAAGGGTTTTTCACTATAATAATGGTGATGAAATCGTAACTGGACTGAGTGATAGCCAATGGGAAACCACTATTAATGGAGCCTATGTAATATATCCCCACACCGATATTGATGGTCTTAACTCTGATGAAGAATGTCTTATCCTGATATAAGTTGACCTTTTTTAAGGTTATTTGGCCAAGTTATTTC
>CAZDXY010000042.1:0-28599 GCA_964509385.1 uncultured Rikenellaceae bacterium | reverse complement strand
TTTGATTTGATATTTCAATTTTTTTTTAACATTTTTTTAAACTTATCAAATTTCTTATTACTCGTAAAAAATGTAATATTCAGATATATAGCGATATATGTGAATTTCCATTTTGAATAGCAACCCTTTAATTGTATAAGATTAAACTGCTGTTTGATAACTTTTCAATTTATTTTTTATTGATAGCATGCGAGTTGACCAAATTTTTCATCCAATTCGATTAAATTTTCTTTTTTGGTATTTTAAAAATTAAGCCGTTCCTTTGATGCTGGACTATAATAAATTGAATTAGTAATTTAATTTTTTCTCGATGAATGTTTCAAATGACAAGGTTGTATCGGTTAGCTATGAGCTAAAAGTGCAAGGAGAGATTGTTGACCAGGCAGATTCTTCAAACCCTATGGAGTTTATTTACGGAAAGGGTATGCTTATAAAAGCCTTTGAGAGTAATATTAATAACATGAAGGTTGGCGAATCCTTCGATTTCACGATACCCTCAGGCGAGGGGTATGGGCAGGTTAATAAGGATTTCATCCTAAAACTACCCAAAAATATTTTTGAAGTTGATGGTGTTGTTGAGGATAATTTACTTGAGGTCGGTAAGAGGTTGCCCATGGTCGATCAGGAGGGCAACCACCTAAATGGCTTAATACTTGAAGTGAACGATGATCATGTGGTTATGGATTTTAATCACCCATTAGCTGGAGATGATCTGCATTTCACCGGTAAGGTTGAAGGTATACGCGAAGCTACCTCTGAGGAACTGGAGCATGGACATGTTCACTCCCACAGGCATGATGGTAGCTGCTGTGGAGGACACTAAACTTTTCATATTTTATATTTTCTAAGCCGGCTCTTGTCCGGCATTTTTTTTTGCAAACCTGTTAATAAGCTACAAATACAGCATTAAGCGTTTTGGTTTTAAATCGAAATGAATAACTTTGAGAGCCTAAACCCCATGTCAATGTTGCGAAATCTACCCCTATACATGAAAATTCTGATCGGTATGGTAGCAGGAATACTGGTTGGTATTTTTGCTGTAATGCTTGGTATCGGCTGGTTGGTTGGTGATTACATAAAACCCTTTGGTGTTATCTTCCTAAATCTGCTGAAGCTTGTGGCAATGCCTCTTATCTTCGCTTCGCTGGTAACTGGAGTTTCGGGTTTATCCAATATTACCAAACTTTCAAGGATAGGAGCGAAAACAATATCATACTATTTGATAACTACAGTGCTAGCCATTACCATTGGTTTGCTGTTGGTCAATCTGATCAAACCTGGTAAATCATTCCCTGAGGAGAAAAGGATTGAGCTAATGACCAAGTACGCACCTGATGTCGAAGGTCGTAAGCTGGCTGTTGATAATTTGAAAACTGAAGGACCCTTACAGTTCATCGTTGACTTAGTTCCGGATAATATTGTTGGTGCAGCATCTGACAATACAAATATGCTTCAGGTGATATTCTTTGCCATCCTTTTTGGACTTGCCATTGTAATGGTGAAACATCCCAAAGTGGAGATAGTGAAAGATTTTGTTACAGGTTTAAACGAGATAATCCTTAAAATAATAGATTTTATAATGGGGTTTGCACCCTTTGGGGTAATGGCCTTGCTGGCAGCATTAATTGTTGACTTTTCTGGCGATAATGTAGCCGATTCGCTCCATCTTTTTGCTACCCTTGGACTTTACGCTGTTGTGGTAATTGCAGGTTTGCTATTTGTTGCGCTAATTATATACCCCACTTTTCTCAGGCTTTTTGCAGGAATACGTTTTGTTGACTTTTACAAAACCATGTTTCCGGTTCAGCTGGTTGCCTTCTCAACCAGTTCAAGTGCGGCAACCCTACCCATTAATATGGAGCAGGTTGAAAAGGGACTTGGGGTAAGCAATGAGGTAACCAGCTTCGTATTACCAGTTGGAGTAACCATAAATATGGATGGAACCAGCTTATACCAAGCAATAGCGGCGGTATTTATTGCACAAGTTTTTGGCATTGACCTTACACTTGGACAACAGCTAACCATAATACTTACAGCAACATTGGCATCCATAGGTTCGGCTGGTGTACCCGGAGCGGGTATGGTTATGCTGATTATTGTTCTTAATTCGGTTGGACTACCCATTGAGGGTTTAGCCCTTATCCTAGCCATCGATCGGCCGTTGGATATGCTTCGTACCGTGCTCAATGTTACCGGCGATGCCATGATTGCCACCATAGTGGCAAAAACAGAGCGGGAGATAGAATATGAACCTGGGATGATTGAGGATAACAACTTGAAGAGAGATTTATAGGTTTGAGCTGTAAAGTATAGAAAACCAAACTCATAACTCTAAGCGCTCTATACTCCATACTACATCCCCACAACCCTGATCTCAGTTCTTCTATTCTGTGCCCTTCCTTCTTCAGTGGCATTATCGCCAATGGGCTTGGTTAAACCGTAGCCTTTCCACGATATTCTGTCTGGATTAATTTTATTCTCAGTAAGGAAATCAGCCACAGCTTTTGCACGCTTATCCGATAGGGTTAGGTTATAGTCTGCACTTCCTACATTATCAGTATGTCCACCAACCTCAATCTTCATGGTTGGATTAAGCGATAGCAATTCCAGTAGTTTTTTTAGCTCTACCAATGATTCTTGTTTTAGTTCATATGAATCTGTTTCGAAGAAAACATTTCGCATTACCATTGTTTCACCAATCCTTATGGGTACCAACTCAATATCCTTGCGGTATGGCTTATCGGCAGTGTGAATGCCCACTAAATCTATATGATCGGAATGAAAAAGATACCCTGGCCTCGACGCGAAAAATGCATACTTCCTATTCGTTGGGATGCATAGGAAGAAAGAACCGCCATCTAGCGCATTTGTGCTCATTATTTCCTGCCCGTTTTCCACATCCACAAGGCTAAATTTTGCTTTGAGTGGACGTCCGCTTCGGGCATCAGTTATGATTCCTGTAATGTACGACGAGGGATTTGGTCGAACGGGTTCGGGAAGTTCAAATTTATAAATATCTCTGCCCGATTCGGGGTTTATATCTGATGAGTAGTAAGCCATGGTTCCCCTAGCATTGACTATCAAACCATCCTCGTCCCGAAAAGTATTGATTGGATAGCCCAGATTTACTGGTTTGCTCCAAGTGGTGTCGTTCAACTTCTTGCTAACGAAAATATCGAGTCCTCCCATTCCCACATGTCCATTGGATGAAAAGTATAACGTTTGATTATCGAAATGAATGAAGGGCGATTGCTCGTTAAAAGGAGTGTTTATGCTATCGCTGATCTCTTTGGGTTCACTCCAGTGGTATTCGTCAACCCTACGAGAGTACCATATATCATGACTTTCCTTACGGCTTTTCCTGTTGCTAACAAAGTAAAGAGTTTGCCCATCGGGTGAGATGGAAGGTTGTTTTTCGCTGCTAAACGAAAGATTTAGGGGCTCGGGTAGCTTTTGAGGACGGCTCCAATTTCCATTCTCATCCCTATCGCTTACATAAATATCGCAGTTTCCCCGGCAAACTGTGTAGTACATTCTTTGCCCGTCGGCCGTTAACGATTGTGCACCCTCATTAAAATGCGGTGTATTAATGGGAGGACCAATATTTCTTACTGGTTGCCAGTTGCCATCAGCGCCTCTGGTGGTTATGTAAAAATCCTCCTGCCTATTATACATGATTTGGGGCGAAGTAGTATCGATGGGCATGTTAACAGTTATTACAAGCGTATTCTCATCAGCCGATAGGCTAGGCCAGTACTCATCCATATTGCTGTTTACATTAGACCCTAGATTAATTGGCGTGAAAGGAATAGGATTGGCAATGGAATGCAAGGCAAATTTGCAGCTTTTGATTCTAAGGTTTGCAAGTTCCCTGCGTTCAATCCTGATGTTATCGTAATTAAGAAAGGTGTAGAAATATTTCAATGCTCTTTCGTACTCTCCCCTATGAAACAGCATATTGCCCAAATTTATGTATAGATTTGGGAAAAAATCAGGGTTAATCCTAATTGCACCTTCAGCTGCTACTATAGCTTCCTCGGGAAGTTTGGTTTCCATGTAAATCTGCGAAAGTATCAGGTAAGCCTCAATGAATTGATCATCGTGGCTTATGGCATCCTTTAGGTTTTTCTCAGCAGTTTTATAATCATATTTATCGTATGCTTCAAGTGCTGCCTTGTAGCTAGCCATTGCTTTTTTATTGGTTGTGGTGAGTTCCCTTGGTTGAGAGAGGACATTCCCATGAAATAGAAAAAGGAACAGGGTTATTAGTAATATGATCTTTTGCATAATTAATAGGATAAGATCGTTCTATGTTACAAATTAAAGACTGTACATGTATATGATTAAGGTATTCTCATGAACTTATGTGCTTGTAATGATATTTGCCATTTAGGATTTTCCTTTACATACTCCACTAACCAGCTAATTACACTATTATAAACGCTCCATTCGGGTTGAAGGTATAAGCGGCATGTTGATTTTACCAATTTGGCATTTTCCTCAGCCCATTCAATATCGCTGGGTTTAGATATGATGACCTTTAATTCATCGGCTTTCATGTGTATTCCATTCACAGGCGGTTGTTGGGGTTTTGGCGAAAGGCATATCCAATCCCATTGTCCGGATAATGGGTACGATCCGGAGGTTTCGATGAAAGTTTCAAACCCCATCTTTTTCAGTTCTTCACATAAATAATCTAATGGATAAAGGCTTGGTTCTCCACCTGTTACAACAACAGATCTGGCTTTATTCCTTAAAGCGTGTTCAACAATTTCATCGACTCTAACGGGAGGAAAAATTTTTGGGTTCCATGTAAACTTGGCATCGCACCAGCTACAGCCAACATCGCAACCCCCAATTCGGATGAAGTAAGCGGCTTTCCCAGTATGATATCCTTCACCCTGAAGGGTGTAAAACTCTTCAACAAGCGGTAGCAATTTCCCATTCTCAAGAAGATTGATATCAATTTGCATGGAAGATATGAGAATTTTTATTCTTTATACAAAGGTAAAATTGTAGATGGAAAAACAGCTCAATTTTTGAACTGTTTCGGAAAAGATATAGGATGGTAATTGGTTATTCTTCACCAAAAAGTAAGAACCTATCTTTTTTGGCTGCCTTTTGAGCCCATTCAGATGGAATAATTTCCCAGTTATTGGGATTAACAGGTTTATATTTTCCTGTATGCTCCATCCATTTCATCAGGAAGTATCGCATATCCTGAGAGGAAGTGCTAACAATTCTTTTTCTAATTTCTTGTTGCGTTAAGCCTACTCCTTGAGTTAAGTGCTCACCACCACCAGTTCCTCTATATGAATTAATTGCCACCCTATAGATTTTATCCTGTGAGAAAGGTGAACCATCTTCCATCGAGAGAATGTTAATCCGTTGACCCACAGGTTTAGAAACATCAACTTGATAGCGGATTCCAGCAGCGCAATCGAAGTTAAAGTAACTAGACTTTAATAGAGCTCGTCCATTATTGTGTGTAATAAGGCTACCATCATCTTCCTTTCGAAAAAGTAGTAGGTTATCATCCCAAGAAGTCATGGTATTTAACCACAGCGAGTAAGAGTACTCAAGGTAATCCTTAATCTCTTTACCTGAAAGATTCATGATATACAGTAAATTCTCGTAGATGTATAGTTTGAACATGTCGCGCACATAAACAGGTCCCTGCTCAATGCTGACATCGAAGGAAAGAGGAGCGGCAAAAGAAATATCAGTATTTGAAACGCCGAGTTGAACTGTATGAATAAGGTTAACAAATTCTGATGGTCCAAAGTAAGCATCACGACTTGAAACAGTTGATGTGATTGTACCGATTCTTCGATCAACGAATTCTTCAACCCGCTGTGAGAAATCAGAAAAATGGCTCACATACTTCGGGTCGGGCATTAATCCTTGCATTGGCACCAACCTACCAGATATCGTTTTATTCACTAACTCTTCATTTTCGTTAAGAGTAACATTGATTGTCACCTCAGATATTACTCTTGCTTGAGAACTAGGATCAACAATTAGTACAGAATCATTTTGAAAGTTTACAATTTTTTTAACCACCCTGTCGTGATCATGTCCAATTAATAGTACGTCGAAACCGGGTACTTGTTCGCCTACCAAGCGTGATGCGTTTTCGTTCAGACATTCATTAGGGTTAGCTCCTTCGAAGTTGGCATCGTGTCCAGAGTGAAATAGCCCAATCACTATGTGTGGATTTTCCTTTATTCGAATTGAATCCATCCATATCTTGGCAGCATCAACCATATCAATAAATTCCATCTCTAGCCATAAAGATGGCGAGAGCCATTTGGTTACACCGGGTGTTGTAAGTCCCATAACCGCTATTTTTACCCCTTGTCTATTGATTATGGTATAGGGTTTAAAGTAAGGGAGCCCTGTTTTTTTATGTAAAATATTAGCTGACAGCCATGGAAATTGAAATTCTTTAACAAGTTGATTGTAAATCTTCGGACCAGCCTCAATATCATGATTTCCAACAGTGGCAGCATCGTAGCCCATATAATTCATGATTTTAGGAATAACATGATGGTTGAGGGTGTCTATGTAATTTGCAAAGTATACGGAGGGTTGACCCTGAAGAATATCACCATTATCAAGAAGTATTACTTCTTGATTCTCCTTCCCACGCTCCTGATTAACGTATGTTATTACGTGCGCCAAACCATAATCAACGGCTTGGTTATTAATAAAATCGAAGGGAAGGATTGCTCCATGCACATCACTGGTGTGAATTATTTTTAGGTTAACATTCCTTTGGGCAAGTAGAATTAAGGGAAGTAGTGTTAAACCTAAGAGAAGTGTAATGCGCCTGAAAACCATTTTGAAAATTTTGTGCAAATATAGTTGTTTGATTCATTTGGGTGAGAATAGTTATATGAATACCGAAAAAAAAATGTTGATTTTAATCACCAAACGAAGGAACAAAATATTTAATTTATCAGAAGTTAACGGTATTTGTATATACCAAAAATTTATAAATCTAAAACAAAGTTTTGTGTATAATGGATTTATTTTAAGAGTATTGGGGAACAATATTTAAAATTTTTAATTTTCTTTGTACTTAGGCAGAGTTTTTAAATGAATTCGTGAATTTTCAATATTTGATTTGTATAACATTTTTATTCATTTTGCATAAAGTCAATAAATCAATATTTATAACTATTGTATTATTAAAATGAACCTCGATAAGTATAGCAATTTAGTATCTTTCATAAGTCAGTTTGTTGAATTTTCGCAGTCGGAATTAGAAGCTGGGATAGGATTTGTTGAGATAAGAAAACTCAAAAGGCATGAAATTCTTATTAACGAAGGAGAAATTGCCAATATAATTGCTTTTACTAATCAAGGTTATTTAAGGGTTTCCTATAACCACGACGGTGAAGAGATAACACGGGATATCACACCACTTAATACTTTTGCAACTGCATTGCCTAGTTTTATTTCGCAAAATCCTTCTTTCGAGATCATCAGTGCCATTACCGATTGTGAACTTTTCATCATCAAAAAAGATGACCTGGAATCTCTTTACAATAGTTATCCCAAATGGGAATGTTTGGGACGACGCATTATTGAGGAGATGTTTGTTGAGGCTCAACGAAGGCTCTATCTCTTTATTACCGAAACAGCAGAGAATCGATATAAAATGTTAATGAAGAGATATCCCGATATGCTGAATAATGTTCCTCTAAAGTACATTGCAGATTTTCTGGGAATTAAACTACAATCTTTGAGTAGGTTAAGAAAGACGATAGACTGGTAGTTTAATTATTGATCTTTTTGGGTTAATTTTTTTATTAACCAACCTTCCTTTATCTTTATTTAACATTTGTTAAACAGCTTTTTGCACTCTATGCTTGATATTTGTAGAAAGTAAACCCGTAACACTTTCTTCAATGGAGCGAATATTTGACAAGAACACAAAAAAACACTTCGATGTAATCATAATTGGAGGTGGAATAACAGGTGTTTGTGTGGCCTACGAGGCAGTAACACGTGGTTTAAGCGTTGCCCTTTTTGAGAAGGGCGATTTTGGTGAGGCTACATCATCAGCAACATCAAAATTAATTCATGGTGGACTCCGATACCTAAAAAACTTAGAGTTTCCATTAGTTCGCGAATCTCTTACTGAGCGAAGGGTCTGGTCAAACATTGCCCCCAATTTTGTATATCCCATCCCTTTCATGGTTCCAACATACAACAATTTGAAAAGCAATCGTTTTTTCCTGTTCATAGGAATGGTGCTTTACGATGTGCTTTCGTATGATAAGGGTTGGACTTGGGACAAATCAAAGAAGCTGCCCTTACATAAGACCATTAGTGCAAAAAGTACCCTTGAATTTGAACAATGTGTTAAAAGAAGAAGATTAACGGGATCAAGCATTTATTACGATTGCCAAAATATTAACCCTGAACGTTTAACCCTTGCCGTGCTAAAATCAGCAATGGCTTTTGGAGCGAAAGCAGCAAATTACGCAAAGGTTTGCTCTTTTATGTTTGACAACGGAAAGGTTAAGGGTGTTAAAGTTCTCGATAGGTTAACTGGTGGAGAGCATAATTATACTGCTGATGTTACCATTAATTGTACAGGTCCTTGGGCTGATATTTTGCTGAATTCAACTTCAAATGAGTGCGATGGTAAATATCATATTCGTCGCTCGGAGGGAATTCATATTATAACAAAAAAAATATGCACAAGCCATGCAGTTACTGTTATGACCAAGGATGGAAGGCACGTTATGCTTATTCCTTGGCGAAATCATTCACTTTTGGGTACCACTGATAAGGAGTATACCGGAAATCCTGATGAGTATAAGGTAACTAAGGAGAGCATTGAGGGGTTAATTAATGATCTAAATGATAACTATGGATGTAAAAAGATTGAGTACAAGGATGTAATATTCGCCTATGGTGGTTTACGCCCTCTTGTTGATGACCAAACACAGGGCTCTTATGAAACATCGCGTAAGTACGAAATTTTTGATAATGCCAAGGATGGATTCAACGGTTTGCTAACCATAGAAGGAGGTAAATATACCACCAGCCGAAAGTTGGCTTGCCAAGCCATGAAGAAGGTTGCAAAAAAGTTAAACCGAAAGTTGAATCAATCCATTACCGATAAACAGTTCCTTGCTGGTAGCAATATTCATGATATGGAAGAATTCATGGAACAGTTACATCAAAATTACTCTCAGTTTCCGGCCGAAACCATAGAATATGTCGGAAGAAATTACGGGCAAGAATGTCACAGAGTGTTCGAAATTGCAATTGCAAATCCCAAGATGAGCAAAGTGCTAACCGATGATGGCGAAATATTGGCAGAGGTGGTGTATGCCATTGAACATGAGATGGCTAAATCTCTATCAGATATCTTTTTTCGCAGAACTGGAATAGGGACTTTGGGTTATCCAGGCAATGAGACTTTTGAAAGTGTTGTAGAATTATCGAAAGAACTTTTAAAGTGGGGTGATTCGAAAACTCAGGAAGAGATTGAAATGGTAATGAAGCATTTTACTTTACCTTAGAATTTATTCAATGCATTTAATTAGGTTTATTAAAATTCACATTTCATTACCATTTTGTATTGGATTGAGAAAATAGCTTAGATTTACCAAAAAATAAACCATGCCAAAAACGTATAGAGATATTTTCAAATGGGGTGATAAGCGGGAAACTAAGATAGATCAAGGAATGCTTGATCTTATAAAGGAAAAATTTGGTTATACCCCCGAAGATATACAGCAAAAACACCTTTACGGTGAAACTGAAGTTCAACTTGAAAAGCCGAGTAGTTTAAATCAGAATATAATCGAGAGTTTTAGAGAAATTGTTGGCGAGGACAATGTAAAGGTCGATGACTATTCCCGTGCTTCGCATGCATTTGGCAAGTACTACGCCGACTTACTTCTATTGCGAATGGGTATAATAAAAAACCCTCCTGATGCTGTAATATTTCCACGTAACTCTAATGAAATAGTCCGGATTATTGATATTTGTAATGGTAATGGAATTGCCATTACGCCATTTGGTGGAAATTCATCGGTTACCCGGGGAGTTGAAACACCTAAAGGTGGTGTTAGCCTTGATTTGACCAAGCACTTAAACAAGGTATTGGATGTAAATACAATAAATTCAACGGCTACCATTCAAGCGGGTATGTTTGGTCCGGCACTGGAAAGCCATTTAAACTCCTTGGGTTACACTTGCGGACATTTTCCTCAGTCGTTTGAATATTCAACTGTTGGGGGTTGGGTGGCAGCCAAAGGAGCAGGCCAAGCATCCACAGGTTACGGAAAGATTGAACACATGATCCTTGCTGTAAAAGTAATTACTCCAAGGGGTATTATTCATACCCGATGTTTTCCGGCCAGCGCACAGGGATGGGATTTACATCAACTTTTTGCAGGATCAGAAGGAACACTGGGAGTTATTGTTGAGGTTACAATGAAGATTCGTAAGTTTCAACCCAAGAATACAAAGCATGTTTCATTTGTTTTCAAAGATTTTCAATCGGCGGTGGAGGCAATGCGCAATAGCATGCAGAGTGGCATAGGATTCCCCCATCTTTTCAGAATTTCTGATCCCGAAGAAACAGAAATAGCATTCAAAACCAAGGGTTTTGATGGAACAATTGCCGATAGATTCTTGAATTTGTTGGGTTATAGATCGGGTAAAAGATGCTTGATGTTTGTTGCTGCAGAGGGTAATAAATCATATACTCGTGGGGTAATAAAATCGATTAAAAAGATTTCGAAAAAGTATGGTGCTTTCTCAACAGGAAGTAAGCCTACATTGAAGTGGCTTGAACAACGATACTCCAGTGCATACCTTAGAGATCCATTGATGGACTTGGGTATTATGACCGATACTCTGGAAACATCGGTGATGTGGGATAACTTAATGCCTTTGTGGAGTGAGGTTAGGAAATATTTAAAGGGTCGTGATAAGACAGTAGTAATGGTTCATATTTCCCATGTGTATGAGAATGGCGCAAATTTGTACTTCACTTTCTTAAGCCCAATGATGAAAGGGGAAGAATTGGATGAGTATAGGCAATATCATAAAGGCTTGATTGATACAATTAACTCCAACGGAGGTTCTCTTTCGCACCATCATGGAGTGGGAAGAGCCCTGGCACCGTGGATGAAATCACATTTAGGCGATGAAAACATAGCGTTTATGCAGGCAATAAAAAATCATCTTGACCCTAAAGGAATAATGAACCCGAGTGGAACACTGGGGTTAAATCCTCTTTAAATTGTGAATTGCATTGTAGTGATTTACTCTCAAAATAGTAATTAGTTATGGACTATGTAGTTGTAATCGATGCTGGTACTCAATCAATTCGAGCAGTACTAATTGACCTTAAAGGTAATATCATTAATATTGAGCGAACCGAGGTTGAACCCTACTTCTCGACCGAACCTGGCTTTGCTGAGCAGGATCCAGATTACCTTTGGAACACGCTCTGCCAAACCTGCAAGCGATTGATGGATACAAACAGTATTCCGGTTGAGAGTATCAAAGGTATGTCCATCACCACGCAGCGAAGCACCTTGGTTAATCTTGATAGGGAGGGAAAACCATTACGTCCAGCTATTCTGTGGCTTGATCAGCGAAAGGCAAAGATTGATGGTTGGCCAAAAGGGTTGATTAAAATTGGATTAAAGCTAATCAATATGCACGAATCGCTGGTGCATGCCATTAAGGATGGAGAATCGAATTGGATTAGGCAAAATCAACCAGAGATATGGGAGAAAACCTATAAGTTTGTCTTTCTCTCCGCATTTTTTATCCATCGCCTTACAGGTAAGTTCATCGATTCCATTGGAAGCACTGTGGGGTATATGCCATTTAACTATAAGAAACAGAGGTGGTGTAAGCCCGGCGAAATGAATACCAATCTGTTTCCAATTGAAAGAGAAAAGTTGGTTGATCTTGTAAAACCATCGGAGTTGCTTGGGTATATTTCAAAAGAAGCATCCGAACAAACTGGATTACCCGAGGGTTTACCATTAATAGCATCAGCCGCTGATAAAGCTTGCGAGGTTTTAGGCTCTGGTTGTATTTCGCCCGAGATAGCCTGCCTTAGCTATGGAACCACTGCAACCATAGAAACGGTTAATCCTAAGTATGTTGAGGTGATTAAATTTTTTCCTCCGTACCCTAGTGCCATACCCGATTACTTCAACACCGAGGTGATGATTTATCGTGGATACTGGATGATCAATTGGTTTAAAAGAGAATTTGGGCACAAAGAGGTTGAACTTGCCAAAAAACTGGGCAAATCTGCTGAGGACCTATTTGATGAGATGATAAGCAGCATTCCACCAGGGTCAATGGGATTAACACTTCAACCTTACTGGTCTCCAGGGGTGAAAATACCTGGTGTTGAAGCAAAGGGAGCAGTTATTGGTTTTGGCGATGTACACACCAAGGCCCATCTTTACAGGTCGATAATCGAAGGATTAACATATGCCCTAAAGGAGGGAGCCATTCGAACTCAAAAACGGAACGGTGTTGAGATTAAGAAACTTAGAGTTTCAGGAGGTGGTTCTCAGAGCAAGAATGCTCTTCAAATGACTGCTGATATTTTTGGATTACCAGTCGAGAAACCCCATACCTACGAAACATCCGCTTTGGGTGCAGCAATTAATTGTGTGGTAGGGTTAAAATTATATCCTGATTTTAAAACTGCCATTGACAATATGTGCAGGGTGGGGGAGATGTATCAACCAATTCCAGAAAATCAGGAAATATATAGCAAGCTGTATCAAAGGGTTTACAGTAAACTTTATAAGCAGCTAAAACCTTTATACGAGGAAATTAGAGATATTACCAACTATCCTAAAAAGATTACAGATTAATTTCCCCATTGTTTATTGGAATTTCTTTTACTGTGTAAATTGCGTTTTATCCATTAAAACATCCCATGATTATTAGGATATTGAAAAATTACCCTAATTTAGTAACCTGTTTTGGGTATTTATCTTTTGGTTATGCGGAAAGTATTTTTCTTCATTTTACTTATTTTACCCTTATCAATCATTGGTCAAGAACCGGTTGATCTCCTTGAGCAACAGATGAACGAAGCTCAGGGCGAAGAACAATTAAGACTAATCATCACCCTTGGAAACATTTATGCCAAAACTGATCCCGATAGGGGTTTGGAGTTGGGTTTAAAAGCAGCATTTCTTTCAAAGCGTATGGATAATGTCCACTACGAAGGTCAAGCTCTTCTGCTAATGGGTTTATCCAGCTTAAATACTAATCAAAGCGAAAATGCCCTACGATATTATAATCGTTCACTCTCACATTTTGAGAAGCATAATCAACTTTCAGAGCAGGTTTTAGCTTTAGAAGGAATCGCTGAAGTCTACAATCTTGCCCGAAATTACGACCTCGCCATTAGCCATTTGCATAGAGCAATGGCAATTGCCAAAAGTATCAATAATGTTGATCTACTTATTGATATACATCAACAAATAGGATCAATTGCACTAGATCAGAATAATTATTCTTTGGCCTACAAGGAGTATTCCAATGTTTTAGATCTTTTTAGGGGTAGGGTTCAGTTAAGTGATGTTGAGTTGAAGCAAAAAGCAAATTCTTATAGGAAGATAGGTTTAGCTTACAGGAACCTGGGTCAGCTTAACGAGGGGCTTTCGTCGTTTAGGAGAGCACTTCAGTTATCACAAAGTTTACAAGAACCAACTATGGAAATTGAGGATAAATATGAGATTGCCTCTTCGTTTTACCTCCTTCAGGAGTTTGATAGTGCGTTGATATATTTTAATCAGGTATTGGCTTATCATCAGCTTCAAAACGATTCTCTTTCCATGGTTGAAGTTTTGCGAAGCATTGGTGACGTTTTTTTTGAGAAAATGCAGTACCGTCAGGCAGTTGCAAGTTATAATAGAAGTTTAGAACTTGCGATTTACGTTGGCAATGTACAAGGTCAGGTATCAGCATTAGTAAATATTTCACGTTGCTTTAATGCATTTGGTGATTATCCCTCTTCAAAGGAGTACCTTAATAAGGCGTTGGCTATTGCCACACGCGAAAACTTAACCAATTCGGCTGCGGATGTATACAAATACCTTTCTCAGGTTTACGAGGAGGAAGGGAGGTTTATGCTAGCATTAGAGCACTACAAGCTATGGGCAGAACTTCGCGATTCAATTTATAGCGAGGAAAGTGGCCAAAAAATGGCCAGAATGCAAATCCTATATGATATTACTCAAAAGGAGAAGGAAAATGAAATACTCCGGCAGAGTAGTGAGATTCAAAAACTACAGCTAACCAAAACCCAGTACCAAAGAGTTGTATTCATTGTGCTAGCCCTTTTCCTGTTTGCTTTACTTGTTCTTTTGGGTTTCTTTTATAGCATTAAGCAACGAGAACTATTAAAACAAAAGGAAATAGAACAACGAATTGTTGAAATGAATAGGAATCTTGAAAAACGGATGATTGAAGAGATCAAGAAACAGGAGAAACAGCAGCTCTTACTGGCACAAAAATCTAAGTTAGAATCGCTGGGAACTCTGGCGGCTGGTATTGCTCACGAAATAAATCAACCTCTAGGGGGCATATCAATGGGATTGGACAACATTCTCTTCAAACTTTCTGAAAAGAATTATTCAGAAGATTACTTAAAGGAAAAACTTAATCTTTTATTCGAAAATGTTGATAGAATAAAAAAAATTATTGATCATACACGTACGTTTTCTCGAGCGCAAAAACAGGTTTCTTTCGAACGAGTAGATCTAAATGGGGTAGTTAGAAGCGCATTGGTTATGGTTCAATCTCAATATCAGAAGAGTGGAATCGAATTGATTTTGAACTTGAGCGAAGGCATTGAGCCCATAATTGCCGATAAGTATAAACTAGAGCAAGTTGTATTAAACTTTTTAAGCAACGCAAAGTATGCTCTTGAAGAGAAAGAGACTCTAATGGATAAGAAATCTATTGAATTTGTAAAAATCATCGAAATATCAACTCACCACGAAAAAGATTATGTTTATCTTACTGTAAGAGATAACGGAATCGGAATAAAAGAGAAGAATATTGAAAAAATCTTTGACCCGTTTTTCACAACCAAGAAGGAAGATTCGGGAACAGGTTTGGGATTATCAATCTCTTACGGTTTCATCAAAGACTTATTGGGAGAGATAAAGGTTGATAGCCAGGAAGGTGAATACACTTATTTCGAGGTTATGATACCAAAGTCTTAATAAATGAAATTTGAGCTTTAAAGCAGTCTCTAAGTGACATTAGTTGATTGAATATTGATAAAATAACTCTTTACCCTAAGATATGCTATGGAATCTTTAAAAATTTTGATACTTGACGACGAAAAAGTTTTTCGCGAAGAGATCAGGGAGTTCCTCGAAAATGATGATTTTACTGTTTTGGTGGCAGGTAGACCCTCGGAAGCTTTTGCTATTCTTCAGGTAGAGGAAGTGGACATTTTAATTCTTGACTTACGTCTTCCCGAAATGGATGGTTTTGGTGTTTTGGAGAAAGTAAAAGAATTGTACCCTCATATTGAGGTGATCATGATTACAGGACATGGCGATATGGATGCCGTAATTCAGGCAATGAGGTTGGGAGCAGTTGAATTCTTTCCCAAGCCTTTCAGGCTTCTCGATATGAAGGCTGCTATAAAGCGTACCAGACGATTCATTGAACTTAACCATAAATACAAGGAGGTTAACCAATCGTATGAATTGATAGCAAGAGATTTAAGGGATAATGTTGGATACGAAATAGTGGGGTGCAGTAAGCAAATCCATCATGTGATGGAATTAATGCGAAAAGTGGCAAATGCTGATCAAACATCAGTGCTGATAACTGGCGAGAGTGGAACGGGAAAAGAATTGGTTGCCCGTGGAATTCACTACCTGAGTGCCAGAAAAAATAATTTCTTTCATGCAGTAAACTGCTCTGCTATCCCTGAGAGCCTTTTTGAAAGCGAGTTTTTTGGACATAAGAAGGGCTCTTTTACCGGTGCAAACGAAGATAAGGCTGGGTGGTTTGAAATTGCAAACGGTGGGACTCTCTTTCTCGATGAAATAGTAGATATGCATCCTGCTATGCAAAGCAAATTACTTCGGGTATTAGAGGATAAGAAAGTGAGACGTATAGGTGCAACTTCTGATCTCTCGGTTGATGTTCGAATTATTGCAGCTACAAATCAAAATATTCAGGCTTTGCTAGAAACCAATAAGTTTCGAAATGATTTATACTACAGGTTAAATTCCTTCGAAATTATTATTCCTCCCCTGCGTGAGCGACCTGAGGATATTCCCCTTCTGCTTGAGTACTATACAGATTTATTAAGCCGAAGGATGAACAAGAAGATAGTGGTTATTGACGAAGGAATCTTTAGGTTGCTTAGGGGTTACCATTTTCCAGGGAATGTTAGGGAACTTCGTAATATGGTCGAAAGGGCAATAATTCTTGCTGATGGCAATAAGCTAACGGTTAGGGAATTCGCTTTTGCGGGGTTAAATGCAATGGGTGACGAATCTATTCCCAATGATCAAAAGCAAATCTTTGATTTGGAGGAGCTCGAAAAACTTACCATAATGAAAGCCATGGAGCAATCCGATTACAAGAAAACCGAAGCAGCTCAACTCCTAAACATAACTCGCCAATCTCTTGACCGACGTATTGAGAAGCATGGGCTTAAGCTATAGATCATCATTCAGAAACTCTTTGTAAATCTCATAGTTATCCTCATCGAAGCAAACAAAGATTACCTTTTCGGGGAGGGAGTTCCTTTGCAAAAAAGATTTAACCGTTTCAGTTGCCAATCGCGCTGCCCTACGTTTGGGAAAACGGTATATCCCTGTGCTGATGTTTGGGAAAGCAATGGTTTTTACCTTATGCTTTTTTGCCAGTTCCAGGGAGTTCAAATAGGCATTTTTTAGTAGATCGGGTTCCCCATGCTCACCATCGCGCCAAATGGGACCAACAGTATGGATTATATGTTTAGCAGCAAGTTTATACCCCTTCGTAATCCTTGCTTCACCCACAGGGCAACCGCCAATTGTTCTGCACTCCTTCAGCAGCTCTGGTCCTGCTGCATCGTGGATGGCACCATCAACTCCGCCACCTCCAAGCAACGAAGTATTGGCTGCATTTACAATAGCATCCACTTCTTGTAGGGTGATATCACCTCTGCAAAGGTCAATCTGTATTAACATATTTTATGAAAATTAAAAAAGTGCATAGTTTTTGTTACTATGTCAAAATTATTAAATTTGTAGTTAAAATAGTGTTTTCAAATATTTTTACTAACCAAAAACAAATAATTATGAAAATGAAATTTTTGAAATTTATGGCGATCTCCTTACTTGGAGGTTTAGTGGTCTTCACAGGATGTAAAGACGATCCAGATCCAATTGTTTACGACGATCCCACTGTAACCATTGCTGAAGGTGCCAGTCTGGTTCTAGTACCTGCCAATGGGCCTACCCACGAACTTTCCCTTACTGTTTCAATTGATGCTCCAGGGAAAATTGAAAATATTAAAATCCAAAGAAATAAATATCTGGGAACCACTTTAGTTGATGAGTATGAGGTAACAAATCAGGAACATTATAATTTAACAGAAACAGTTTTAAATTATACTGATAACATTAACTTCGACCCTTTCTTTGCTGGTACCATCGATAAGATTGAGTACGTATTCATAGCTAATGATAGGGAAGGTAACTTTGGTGATGCTTCCTATGAAATTACCATGGGTGCTTACACTGCTTTGACAACTGAAGTTACTACCGGCGAGATTTGGAAACTGCATGGTGATGGTAAAGCTTGCTGGGACTTGAATGGCGATGTTGCTGTAACAGCTATAGGAAATGCTGAAGCAGTTGTTGCCACCAGATATATTATAAACAGTGATGAGGTTAACACTCATAGTACTGATGCAAACTTTACTGGTAGCTGGACATCCAATACAGTTTCATGGACTTCAACAGGAGGGACAGACTATGTAACCAATGGCAATGGTGCTCAATACGTAAAGGCAAATGGATATGACTATGCAAACGCACCCAAGGAGGTAGCTCTTTACCTGTTTGGTGCTGGCACACCATCAACTGATGTTGAAAATCCTGAAGTTGACGATATTTATATTGGTAAGCTTGGTGAGGAACTCTATGTTATCAAGATCACTGAAAATGATATCGACGCGGTGTACGAACCAAAACTTAATACCGGCGTTTTAAGATTTACTTACAAGAAGTAGTAAGATTAATCCAATGAGAAAAGCCGCCTAAAAGCGGCTTTTTTGTTATTTGAAACTTTCAAATTCTTATTAACTCGCAGTTACCTAATCTGTGCTCCCAATTCCTTCTCAAAAACATTGATAAGATTTTGCATTATTCTATCTATCTGCTTGTCGGTAAGAGTTTTACTTTGGTCCTGTAGAATAAACGATACTGCATAAGATTTTTTCCCTTCTCCAAGTTTTGTTCCCTGATATACATCAAACAGATTGATTTGCTTGATAAGTTTTCGTTCTGTTTTATATGCTAAATCTTTTACTTGGGCAAAAGTTACCTTATTGTCCAGTAACAGAGCTAAGTCGCGACGAACTTCAGGAAACTTGGTTATTTCAGAATACTGAACTTTTTTCTTACAGGCTGCCTTGAATGCAATATCCCAACGAATTTCAGAGAAAAAAACAGCTTGTTTTATATCCAACTCCTTCAATATTTTTCCTGAAACAAGACCATAGAAGCCAAGTATGTCATTATTTAGTGTCAACTCTAATCCATACTCAAATAGATCGCTGGGGGCTTCTTTTATCGATACTATTTCTTCTGAAATCCCCAATTTGTGGAAAATGCTTTTTAAGTATGCTTTTAAATGATAAAAGTTAGCGCTTTCAGATTTCCCGGTCCAACTCTCCTCGTTTACATCCCCTGTAATCCAAACACCCAGCCTCAAATCTTCGCTGTAAGCTTTAAGGGGATCGGAATTGATGGCTTTTTCTTTATTGAATTGGTAACAGTTACCCCATTCGTAAAGTTTCAGGTTGGGATTCCTGTGGTTAATATTGTACTGAATGGATTCCAATCCACCAAAAAGAAGAGTTTGCCTCATGGCATTCAGATCGCTGCTTAGAGGGTTTATGATTTCTGCAGCATTGCTTTCGGGGCATGTAGTAAGACAACTGTAGTAAGACTTCTTTGTCAGTGAGTTGCACATGATCTCATTAAACCCATTAGCCGAAAGGCTAACAGATATTAGACTAATTACCTTATGCTTATCAGGACGATCGATGTGAGCAAGGGTGCTGTTCATCCTATCGGTAATCTCAATATTGTTATAACCATAAATCCTTAGGATTTCCTCCACAACATCAGCGGGTCGGGTTACATCCACCCTGTAGGGTGGAACGGCAAGTTTTAGCATACCATTATCCTCTGATATAACTTGGATATCAAGGGCATCCAGAATTTTCTTTATGGTTTCAATCGGTACACTCTTGCCAATGAGCATCGAAACGTAGTTTAAACTGAGGTCAATCTTATAGTCTTCAACTTTCTTTGGGTAAACATCAACAACATCCGAAGATATTTGCCCCCCTGCAACCTCTTTGATCAGCATGGCTGCGCGTTTCAACGCCCATATGGTAATGTTGGGATCCGATCCGCGCTCAAATCGAAACGATGCATCGGTGCTTAGTCCATGCCGTTTGGCTGTTTTTCGAACCCAAACGGGGTTAAAGCAGGCACTCTCAAGAAAAATATTTTGGGTTTGCTCTGTAACTCCCGATTTGTTCCCACCAAAAACACCTGCAATACACATTCCTTCTGTTGCATTGCAGATCATAAGATCCTCATTGCTGAGTTTACGTTCAACTTCATCGAGGGTAATGAATGGAGTGTTTTGAGGAAGAGGTTTTACAATAACCTTTTTACCATCAATTCTATCGGCATCGAAGGCATGTAGCGGTTGCCCAATTTCGTAAAGTACAAAGTTGGTGACATCCACTACATTATTAATCGGATTAAGCCCAATGGAACGAAGTCTTTTCTGCAGCCATTCTGGAGAGGAACCCACTTTTACGTTGCTTATGGTTATTCCGCTATAACGAGGACAAGCCTCAATGTTTTGTATTTCAACGGGTATATGCAGGTTGTCATTATCCACCTTAAAGCTATCAACAGAAGGTTTTTTGGCTTCGATGGCACTGTTTAAATTAAGATAGGCAGCCAAATCGCGGGCAACACCAAAGTGTGAGGCAGCATCAATTCTATTTGGGGTTAACCCAATTTCGAACTGATAATCATCTTCCAGTTTAAAATACTCGTTGGCAGCCATACCAATGGTAGCACTAGGGTCTAATACCATGATCCCATCGTGCGATGAACCCAAACCAAGTTCATCCTCGGCACAGATCATCCCTTCGGATAGCTGTCCTCTAATCTTGGTTTTTTTCAACGTAATTTCCTGATCGTTAAAGTATAGGGTAGTGCCAATGGTTGCAACAGCAACCTTTTGCCTAGCGGCTACGTTCGGTGCTCCGCATACTATATTCAGCAATTCGGGTTCACCGATATCAACGGTGGTTAAGCTCAGCTTATCAGCATCGGGATGTTTTTCACAAGTTTTAACTTCACCAATTATCACTCCCTTAAGGCCACCCTTAATGGACTCAACCTTTTCTAACGCTTCAACCTCAAGCCCAATGGATGTAAGTATTTGGGCAAGTTCATCGGGTGATATATCGATATCAATATATTTTTTAAGCCAACTGTACGAAATCTTCATGGAATCAGTAATTAATAGCGTTTTATAACTTTCTTTAACAGGTCACAAATGTAGCGAAAAATATTTTTACCCTTTTAAATGCCATATGGAAGATTTATTTCATAATTTTACTCATTAAAAAATTTAAATTATTAAAACTATGACATCACTAGCTATTCTTTTAATTGTTCTTGGAATATTGATTATATCAATAATTGCCATTTATAACCGCTTGGTAGGATTACGCAATGACGCAGATAAGGCATTTGCCAGTATCGATGCCATGGCAAAGAAACGGTACGACTTAATTCCAAACCTTGTTGCCACTGTACAACAGTATATGCAGCACGAAAGGTCTACACTTACTGAGATCACTGAATTACGCGCAAAAGCAGTTTCCGGGACATTATCCGATAACGAAAAGGTTGATCTTGACAATAAGATTTCCAGAGCCATGGGAGGTATTATGGTTGCTGTGGAAAACTATCCCGATCTTAAAGCTAATCAAAATTTTATTCAGCTGCAGGGCAGCCTTAACGAAGTAGAAGAGCAGCTGAGTGCTGCTCGTCGTGCTTACAATGCTGCAGTAACCGATTACAACAATGCTACTCAGATGTTCCCTTCGAATATATTTGCAGCAATGTTTAATTTCAAGGCTAAACGTCTATTCGAGATTAGCGAAAAGGAGAGGGAAAATGTAGATGTAAAATCCCTGTTCAAACAGTAATCAAACGAATAGAACTTCAAAAATTATCATTAAGTGAAATCGTTAGAAGAGCTTGAAAAATACTTTCAAACCGATATGCTTCCCGAGCTAGAAGTTTTGGATGCTAGGAGAAAGATTATTCTAAAAAAGTGGATTAAGGTAGGAGTTTTTGTCCTGATTGCCATTGTTTTGAGCGCTATTTTACTTAGCAGCATGAATTTTGGGGATAGCAATGAACCCCAGATTAAATACTATGTAACCTTTGGTATTATCATAGTGTTGGGTGTAATCATTGGGAACATTTATGCTAAAGACAAAACTTTCTACTCCGATTTCAAATTACAGGTAATTGAAAGGATACTTAAGTTTATTCATCCAGACCTTACTTACGAACCAAACAATTATATCCCCTCCAATAAATTTCAAGACTCCCGCATATTCACGCATGGAATTGACAGATATGGTGGCGATGATCTGGTTTATGGTACCATTGATAAAACCAAGATTAGTTTTTCGGAGATCAAGGCTGAATACAAAACAACCACAACGGATAGCAAGGGCAGAACAAGAACACAATGGCATATAATTTTTAAGGGGATGTTCTTTATTGCCGATTTCAATAAGCATTTTCAAGCATCAACTGTAGTCTTACCTAATCGTTTGGGGAAGGGCTTTTTAGCCGATTTTTTTAAAAAGATCAATCTTTCTCGTCGAGAAAAACTTGTAAAGTTAGAGGATCCAGATTTCAACAAACATTTTGTTGTGTATGGTGACGATCAGGTAGAGGCACGTTATGTGCTAAGCACTTCGCTGATGAGGAGAATTACCGAGTTTAAAGAAAAATACCCCAACAATCTATACCTATCATTTGTTAGTTCTCAACTTTTTGTTGCCATTTCGTATACCAAAAACCTCCTTGAACCCAATTACCTGCGTAAACTTACTGAATTTAATACTGTAAAAGAGTACTACGAGGATCTCCATTTGGCAATTAGCATTGTTGAGGAACTTAATCTTAACAATAGGATTTGGACAAAGCAGTAAATAGATCCATTTGTTTGGATAATTATTACATTAAAAAAACATTAAATGTTTAAACGTTTTCGTTTAAACTATTCTGGTTTGAATACGTTTTAATGTTTATGTTGGATTAAATAGTTTTCACAGTATTATTTTGACAATCTATCATATTCTCATACGCTTAACTATGTATTTACAATGATTTAAATAACTTTGCATCTTTCAAAGTTTAAAGGCATGTTTAAAAGGAAATCTGAACGACGACCGGTAATTATGGTTACCAATGATGATGGAATAAATGCGAAAGGACTTCAATCGCTGATTGAAATGGTAAAACCCTTTGGAAGGGTTATTGTGGTTGCTCCAAAGGAGGGAAATTCAGGTATGTCGCATGCCATAACCATAAAGAACCCGCTTCGTATCCGAAAACATGAAAGAACCGATGGTGTGGAAATGTACTCTGTAAATGGCACACCCGTTGATTGTGTAAAGTTGGCCATGAGCCAAGTACTAAAGAATCAACCCGACCTTTTAGTATCGGGGATTAACCATGGCTCAAATTCATCCGTTAGCATTTTCTATTCAGGAACCATGGCTGCGGTTATCGAAGGGTGCCTTTATGGCATTCCATCCATAGGTTTTTCTCTCCTTGATTATCTTCCCGATGCAGATTTTTCAGGGGTGGTTGAGTATGGCAAGCAGGTGGTGGATACGGTTTTAAACAATGGATTAGAAAAGGGAACTTGTCTAAACGTAAATGTACCAGCCATACCGGTAAATCAAATAAAGGGTATAAAGGTTGGCCGTCAGAATATGGGAACCTGGAGGGAGGAGTTTGACAAAAGGACCGATCCGCGGGGAATTGACTACTATTGGCTCACAGGGTACTATCATAATGAAGAGCCAAAGGCAACGGATACAGATGAACATGCCCTTAATAATGGCTATATTTCAGTAGTTCCCATTACCATCGATTTGACCAACCATAAGGAGATAGATAGATTGAAGGATCAACTGTTAAAAAATCAGGAGATTAAAAATGAAGAAAAAGTTCGATAACACATGGCTGGGAGTTGCCCTTGCTGTTATAGCCACATTAATAACTGTTGCTTTAATATATAGATATAAGCTACCCTATGAATACATGCAATCCTTCTTTAAGGATATGTGGATACATCTTATTGCTCCCAAGGTAATTAGTCTGGGAGTTATTCCAAACCTTGCACTTTTCTTCCTGTTCATTTATACCGATAGATACAAGTCAGCAAAAGGTGTCCTTGGCACAACCATTGTTTTTGGCATTATAGTTTTTATACTTAAGCTATCGGCTTAATGAATTCAAACAACCCCATAATCATCTATAAGAAATGAAGTATTACCTTGTTGCCGGCGAAGCCTCAGGCGATTTACATGCTTCTAACCTAATGCGGGGAATAAAGGAGGCTGATTCTACAGCCAGTTTTAGATATTATGGAGGAGATTTGATGCAGGCACAGGGTGGCGTATTGGCGAAGCACTATCGTTCGATGGCTTTCATGGGCTTTTTAGAGGTTATCCAGAACATCCGAACCATTTCAAAAAATCTAAAGCATTGCATGGAGGATATTTTGCAATTCAATCCTGATGCAGTTATCCTTGTTGATTACCCTGGCTTTAACCTACGGATAGCAAGGTTTGCCAAGGAGAATGGATTTAAGGTATTCTACTATATTGCCCCAAAGGTTTGGGCTTGGAAGGAATCAAGGGTAAAACTTCTAAAACGTTATCTGGATAAGCTTTTCGTTATTTTTCCATTCGAAGTCGATTTTTTTAAGAAGCATGGCATCGATGCCATATACCAGGGAAATCCCCTTATCGATGCCATTGCACAGAAAGCAGGGGCAGAGACATCCTTTTCAGAATTTTGTCAAACTAATAACCTAGATGATAAACCCATAATTGCTCTTCTTGCAGGAAGTAGAAAGCAGGAAATCAGGTTTAATCTACCAATCATGCTTTCTCTTATTAGTAGATTGCCAGAATATCAGTTTGTTATTGCTGGAGCACCATCATTGGACACTGATGTGTATTTGCCTTACATTGGCAGTTCGAATGTAAAGTTGATTTTCGACCAAACACAAACATTGCTTAAGCATTCAACCCTTGCAATTGTTACCTCTGGTACAGCTACGCTTGAAGCGGCTCTTCTCAATGTTCCTGAGGTAGTTTGCTATCGGGGCGACACATTTTCCATGTTAATTGCATGGATGGTGATTAAGGTAAAGTATATTTCTTTGGTAAATTTAATAATGGGCAAGGAAGTTGTTAGAGAGCTTAAGCAGTTCGACTATACTGCATCAAATTTGCTTGAGCAAGTTAAAAGAATCCTTCCCGGAAGGGAAGAGCGGAATGAAATGCTTGAAAATTTTCAAACACTTAAAGATATGCTGGGAAGCGTTGGTTCTTCCAAACGAATTGCCCAAATAATAGTTGATAATACCAATACAAAAATCCATACTTCATGAAGTGGCTTATTACGTTGTCTTTGATTTATATTTCTCTTGTAACTTTTGCTCAAAAAATTAGCGTAAGCCTTTTCAACGAGCATGATTTGCAGACCATTCTGATTACACCAGTTGAAGGAAGCTATTCACTCATTACAGGTGACGGAGAATTTATCCTCAACCCAAATCAGATAGTATATATTTCCCGAACGGGCGACTCGGTTACTGTGCGCGATATGGCCTCTAACCTAGGAACTTGGGATAGGGTTACTGTTGTAGGTCGTACAAACAACGATGTGATTAGAGTAAAACCAATAGTTCCCTCAGTTCCTGCTCAGGTGTACGACGATAATCTGGGTTTTTATGTAGATTTCAACAGAATGATGGCCATTAATCTTGTGGATATCGACAAGTATATTGCCGGGGTTGTTGAGGCAGAATCGGGACCAAATGCCCACATCGAATTTTACAAAGCACAGGTTTTACTTGCCCGTACATATGCCTATGGTCATATGGAACGCCATATGGGCGAAGGTTTCAACCTTTGCGATGGTGTACATTGTCAGGCCTATAAAGGAAAATCAACAAAAAATCCCAGTATAATTAAGGCGACTGAAGAAACAAAAGGGCAGGTTATTGTGGATTCCAACAATGAGCTTATAGTAGGAACTTTTCATGCAAACTGTGGGGGTCAGACGGCCAATTCAGGCGAAGTATGGGTTACATCGTATGACTACCTTGTTACGGTTGATGATATTTATTGTAAGGGTCAACCAAGCTCGCAGTGGGAGGTAAGAATCCCCATTGATGATTGGCGCGCATTTCTTATATCTAAAGGTGTCGAAGCCGAAGATTTGCCAGTCTCAAGTTTTGTCTTTACTCCCAAAGGCAGAGAGTATAAATATCCCATTGCTAACACAAGCATCCCACTAACGGATATTCGAAATCATTTTAACCTTCGATCAGCCTATTTTTCAGTTGATATTGTTTCCAACTCGGTTAGGTTAAGGGGTAAAGGGTATGGACATGGCGTTGGGATGTGTCAGGATGGCGCCATGCAAATGGCGCGGCGAGGTAAAACTTACAAGGAAATACTTTTGCATTACTTCAAGGGTGTAAGTGTGGTCGATTTCTCTGAAATCAATGGTATGCTTAATGAGCATGACATTGATTTGGATGAATAATCTTCGAGTAATTATACAGAATCAACTTTCAAAAAGTATTATTCTTTTTTGGCGGGGGTAGCCTCGTTGCTTATTCGGTTTGGTTGATAAAGAAAACCGGGTTCGGGATTTTCAACGGGTGGACTAATGGGCATAGGAGCCTGCTCCCTAAGAGGATTTCGTATATCGATATTTGGGGTGTATACCCATTTACCCTGATCAAATCTTAGGGCATCGAATGTTAAATCGGGTCCATAAAACTGATAGTTCTCAGCGAAATCGTTACGCATAGGGGACAGGTGATCGAAAACGATCATGTTCATTGCACTGTCGAATTTAAGGATCATATTTGCCTGGCTTGAATACTCAAAAACAATCCTGCTGATCAAATGATTACGAACTGATATGATTGGTTGACCCAAAATAGGTTTACCCTCGTTATCTAATGTTAGTATTTCAATTACCCTTTTTCTGGAAAATAGATTATTTAGGTCAACGCCAAGAAGCGTATAGTAGGTTTTATCTAAATATTTATTCTCGTGAAGGTAGTAGTAGAGTGCCCCAAACCATTTTTCGGGACTAGTTACCTCTAGCTGGGGTATTTCAAATTTGTCCCTCTCATCGTAAAGCGGGTAAACAGCGGTTTTTTCATTTATTCTTGTTTGAATAAAACCGTAGTATTTATGCATGCCATTCATGGTGGGTACATTCCAGGTAAATACCTTTACAATTCCATCAGATGATTTTAACTTCCCTATATGAATTAATGAATCGAAGGGATAATGGAATGAACTATCTCGCTCTAAAACGGATTGAAAAAAGTCTTTAAAATGGTTGTTAAAACTCATCTTTTTGGGAAGATCTCGCTCCTCAACCATTACTCTGATCATTTTTACAAGCGAATCCTCAGCCTGTTGAAAGTTCAATAAATCCTGAGCTTTACAATTATTATTGTTGGTAAAAAAAAATATGAATAGAAGAAAAATGGTTATTCGAGCGAACATAAATTGAACTATGAATGTTTAGGATTTAGGTATAATCATAAATTACAAATATACACATGAAAATAAACGAAGTTGCAAAAAAAATATTTTCCTTGCGTGTGCTCATCGGAGTGTTAGTTGGGGGCGCTTTAGGCTATGCATACTATCATTTTATAGGTTGTAGGGGAGGTTCCTGTCCTATGTGGGCCGATCCCTGGAGAAGCACTCTCATTGGAATGGGCTTTGGTGCCATTCTGCTTTTTGACACAAAGACTAAAGTTGATCAAGAACCTGAGAAAGAATAGAGCAAACCTCTTCAATTTCATCTTCTGAAATTGTTAAAGGAGGTGCAATTCTGAAAGCAGTATTGCAGAACAGAAACCAGTCGAGTATAACACCTTTTTCTAGAGCTATTCGTATGCATTTTTGAACCTTCTCGAATGATCCAAGTTCAACAGCAATGAAAAGCCCTGACGATCGCCAACTCTTAACTTTTGGGTTTTTAGATAGTAGGGATCTGAAAAGATTCTCTTTCCTATCAACTCCTTCGATAAGTTTTTCATCCAATAGCACATCAAGCGATGCTAAAGCTGCTGCGCATGATACAGGGTGACCCCCAAAGGTGGTAATATGTCCCAAAGGTGGGCTATGGGTAATGCAACGCATGATATTTCGATCTGCGATGAATGCTCCTAGTGGCATTCCACCCCCAAAAGCCTTTGCGAGCAAAAGAATATCGGGGACAACACCATACTTTTCGAAGGCAAACATTTTTCCTGTTCTGCCCATTCCGGTTTGAATCTCATCGAAGACTAGCAGTGCTCCGGTTTTTTGGCATCTTTCTTTTAATGCATGTAGGTAGTTATCGGTTGGTTCGATTATTCCTCCCTCTCCCTGTACTGGTTCAACCATCACACAGGCAGTTTTTTGGGTTATCCTATCAAGCTGATCCGGATCGTTGAATTGAATATGCTGAATGCCAGTGAGCAAAGGTCTGTATGCTCTAATCTGATCCTCATTTCCCATAAGGCTCATTGCACCCTGTGTACTCCCATGGTAAGCATTGTTCATGGCAATCAATTCAGGTCTGCCTGTAAACCGTTTGGCAAGTTTCATGGCTCCTTCAACCGCTTCGCTTCCAGAATTAACAAAGTAAACGCTGTTAAGCGTTTTAGGTAATAGATCGGTAATGCGTTGGGCTAGTTTTACCTGTGGATATTGAATATACTCTCCATATACCATTAGGTGCATGTATCGATTTGCTTGTTGAGTAACCGCATCAATAACCTTTGGATGGCAGTGTCCAACATTGCTAACTGATACTCCAGAAATAAGATCAATGTATTTTTCACCCTTTCCATTAAAAAGGTAAACCCCTTCAGCCTTTTCCACTTCCAGCTGTAGGGGCGATTCGGATGTTTGTGCAATATGTTTTAAAAAAATTTCTCGGGGTG
>CAZDXY010000041.1:3595-29044 GCA_964509385.1 uncultured Rikenellaceae bacterium | reverse complement strand
TTAGTAAAGTCCATTTCCCAAAATTAAACCTTTCCACAAAATTTGCAGTAGAACCGCTTTTTTTATGGGTAGAGTTCTCATTTAATAGCAATAGCAATATCATTTTCAATTATCTTCCTTTTTTTGGCAAAACATATTTCTACCTTTACTTGTTTAATTGAAAACTTGAATATGAAAACAGCAATAATCATTGGTGCAACAGGATTGGTTGGCAATCAATTATTTGAATTGCTTAACGCTAACCCTGATTTCGATAGAATTCAAATAATATCCCGGAGTATACCTAAAAATCTTTCTGTAAAGTCTGACCATATTCACATGAATAATGGCAACTACACTATCCCCGAAAAGGTTGACATGGCTTTTTGTTGCTTGGGAACAACTATGAAGAAAGCAGGTTCAAAAGAAGCCTTTCGTGCTGTGGATCTTCATATGGTCATCAGTTTTGCCAAAAAGGTAAAAGAGGCAGGAGTAAAACGTTTGGCGGTTGTTAGTTCCATTGGTGCAAATCCAAATTCAAGTAATTTCTACCTTAAAACAAAAGGACAAGCTGAGGAAGAACTAAAAAAGCTTGGATTTGAACGACTTGTTATTGTTCGCCCATCGCTTCTTCTCGGAAATCGAAAGGAAAATAGATTTGGTGAGGATATTGGAAAAGTGATGTACTCGATATTTCGTTTTATATTTGCCGGACCTTTAAGAAAATATAGAGGAATAGATGCCATAGAAGTGGCGAAAGCCATGATTGCCCTTGCGGGCAAAGGAGAAGGTTCATTAACTGTCGAATCAAGTTCGTTGATTCTATTTAGCAAACAGTATGATGAAAGCATTATCAAAAAATAGCAGTAACTAATTATTAACATTAATTTCATGATTGAAAACAATAACTTACCTGAAATATTCCAAAAACTTGTTGCCAATCGCCAAAGCGACAGAGGTTATACATCTCAACCCATCGATAAGGATAAGTTAGAAAATATTCTCAAAGCAGCTCGTCTAGCTCCATCGGCCTGCAATGCACAACCCTGGAAGTTTATCGTTGTTGACAACCCTGAATTGAAGAACAAACTCGCCGATACAACATCGAGCAAGATCTTAGGGATGAACCACTTTACTAAGCAGGCTCCTATCCATATAGTAATAGTAATGGAAGGTGCAAATTTCACCTCAAACTTTGGAAGTTTAATAAAACGAAAGCACTTCCCACTTATCGATATAGGGATTGCTGCCGAACATATTTGCTTAGCCGCAACAGCCGAAGGACTTGGTTCATGCATGATTGGCTGGTTCGATGAGTCCGCTGTAAAGAAGCTGCTAAACATTCCCAAAAATAAAAGGCCAATTCTTATCATAACTCTTGGATACCCTGATACAAAAGAAAAAAGGCAGAAAAGAAGAAAAGAATTTGAACAAATTGTAAGTTTTAATGAATACAAAGAGTAAAACTGGTTTTTAGTTTCTTTTTGTTAACGATCATGATAAGATTTAATCATTAAAAAAACAATATATAGTATTTTAAAAACTTTCCTGCTTCATTTTTGTTTATTATTCAAGGTGTTATAGATTATTTTTATCAAATAAACTGGGATGAATCGTGAAATATATAGCACTAAGCGCAAAGCCTTAATGCTTAACCTTGATTCAAGTAAGTATGGAACCATAGCTGAGATAGGTGGTGGACAGGAAGTTGCACGAACATTCTTTCAAGCAGGTGGAGCATCAGGCACCATTGCTAAAACCATATCGGCTTACGATAAAACCTTTAGCGATCATCTCTACAACAAGGGAGAAAGTGGACGTTATGTTAGTCTAGCACGACTGGAGAAGATGCTAGATGGTGAGTACAATGACCTACTGGCAGTTTTAGGTGAAAAGCGCAATACAAAGGTAAAGTTCTTTTCTTTTGCTGATACAGTTGAGACTCTAAACTACAGTAAAACCAACGAGGGCCAAGGATGGCTTGGGGTGAAATTCGAACTTTCAAAGCCGGGAGAGCCAAACGAAGTAATTATTCATGTGCGACTTCTCGAAAACGATTCATTACTTCAGCAATACACCTTGGGTGCACTGGGTGTAAACCTAATATTTGCCTGTTTTTACTACCACGACAAGCCAAATATTTTTCTACAATCACTGCTTGATAACCTTGATACCGATAGAATTGAGATAACAATGGCACGCATGACTGGTCCCGACCTTGAATATGTAGATAATAGGCTACTCTGCGTACAACTTGTTAAGAATGGCATGACTCCCGCTGTGATGTTCGATCGTAAGGGTGATGTTCATCAACCGTCAGATTTTTTGTATAAAAAAAATGCATTGGTGCTTCGTGGACGTTTTCGTCCAATTACATACGTGGGCTTTGATATCCTTAAAACATCGTATGCGCTCTTTAAGGAAGATAAGAATTTTTCGCCAAAAAACACGCTTCAAATCTGTGAAATTACTTTGAACAATTTGCTTGAAGAAGGTGAAATAAATGAGCGCGATTTTTTGGATAGAGTTGACCTTCTCAATGGCATGGGGCAAAATGTTCTAGTTTCGAACTTCCAAGAGTTTTACAAATTAGTCGATTATTTTAATCGGTTTAAGCTTCTAAATCTTAGGGTTATTCTTGGGGTTCCTACCTTTAAAAAGGTGCTCGAAAAGAAATACTACGTTAACCTTCGAGGGGGAATTCTTGAAGCCATGGGTAGAATGTTCCCTGAAAACACTCGCTTTTACATATATCCAGCGCTCGATCGGAAGACTGGTAAAATTATTCTTGTGGATGATATTGAGATGGAAGCAGATGTAAGGCATATCTTCAACTACCTCGTCGACAACCGTAAAATCCGTAACTTACGTCAAGCCAAAATTGAGTGGTTACATATAACCCCCGATGATGTTCTACGCTTAATGAATGATAAGGATAGCCAATGGGAAAAAATGGTGCCAAAATATGTATCCAGAAGGATAAAGGCCTTGAAAATATTTGGTTATAAGGGTTAAACAAAAACCTTAGAATACTTTAAAAAGCATAAAGCAGTAGTGGGAACCACTCTTGACGAATGATTCCCACTCACAATACATCGCTTCTCGAAAGATGTGACTTATGTGCCAAACTACAGTTATTATGGTTGGCTTACTGCTCTATGTCCGAAGACATTGGCTCTGCAGCCCTAGACTTTTCAGTTGTACCAGCTAAGGTGCAACTTTCAAGCTGTCCTTTCTATTTGCCCGAGGGCAAATTTTCTGGGACAAAGTGTCGTATGCTAAAGACCTTCATTTAGAAACCACTCCTAAACTGCTAAACTCTTCCATGTTACTTTCCTCACGGAAAATACACTTCATCGTGAAACAATTCGTAGCGGAGTAGCTCTTGATGTTGGCAAATCCTTGGCAGGTTCCGAAGAACCCTTAGGGATTTCAGCAACCCTGTTGGGAACCGAAGTTCCTTCCGTTTTACTGCTTCCGACCCAATCTTTCTAAGAACGCCAGGCGATCTTGGTTCGATTGACCTCCTCCACTGGGCAAGCCCTTTGGATTTGGACTCCGGCTCGTTGGGTAAGCAAGCCTTACGGCTTGTTCGATCGGTAAAAATACAGCTAAGCATTTTTGACTTTTCCTTACCTTTTGGAGCGACCTTTTATCTCTCACTTGGTACTGTAAAAATATGCCAGCTAAATTAAGCCACCAAATTTTTTCGACTTTTTTAATTAACTCTGTATCAACACAACTTATCAACAAATGTTAATTGCTAAAAAAGGGCTACAAACATTAGCAAAACCAGATAATAAGGATTAAAAAACTTGGGTTATTAACAATTTTTGATTATCCGTATTTGTTCCCAAAATAAAATCTGATAAAAAATCTACTCGTCATTGCTAGCGTACTTTGCGAAGCAATCTATTGAATATTAAATACATAATAATATAAAATAGATTGCTTCATCCGCCAAATGGCAGATTCGCAATGACGTCATGTTGATTTGGTAACTTTTCGGATAATCATATAACAATTATTCATAAACTACCTAATGGTAAACTCCTTGAAATCCTGAAGAGAAATATTATTCACCTCAAATCGAGTAACTTGAGAGTGGGGTGGCCCCATTTTACAGTGCTCAACAAATACATCCACGAGATGTGATTCACCTTCGGCTTCAACGTAAACACTTCCATCGGTTTGATTCTTAACAAAACCCTTGACACCTACCTCAACAGCCAGCTTAAACACAAAGTAACGAAAGCCAACCTGTTGAACCCTCCCAAATAAGATGATACATACCGCTTTTTGGTCCATACAACATTAGTTTAGGGTTAAATACATGCAAATAAAATTACGAAAAAAACACAACTTGTAAACTAAAAAATCTTCAGTTGGTTTTATAGAAATTAGAAATATCTTTGCTAATGTAAGTTATGCAAATATCAAAATATTGAATTTATGGATTACATACTTGTCGCTGTTGCTGTAATACTTTTAATTATTGGAATATTAGGGTGTATACTTCCTGTTATTCCGGGACCACCATTAAGTTTTGCTGGTTTACTTTTATCCCATTTCACAAGATGGGGACAAATAGAGTTAAACCTATTGCTTTGGCTTGCCTTTGCTGCTGCTGCAGCAACAGTTCTTGACTATGTTTTACCCGTATGGGCAACAAAAAAATTTGGAGGTAGTAAACGTGGTGTTTGGGGTGCAGCTATTGGTTTGGTTATTGGTATTTTCTTTTTTCCACCCATTGGCATTATTGTGGGGCCTTTTCTTGGGGCGCTACTCGGTGAATTGTCCTCAAAGGATAGCGAAAACAAGAAAAAAGCCTATAAATCAGCGTTTGGCTCATTCATTGGCTTTCTTTTAGGAACAGGTTTAAAATTTGCTGTATCGGGTATTATTACCTACTACTTTGTGGTTGAAACATTTATCAGATAGCAATATTTTTTTTACAAATATTACTTTGCTTCGTCTTCTGTCTTTTTGTGAGCACTATTCACTTTAATATTTCTACCC
The DNA here is from genome assembly GCA_964509385.1 of uncultured Rikenellaceae bacterium. Taxonomy (GTDB): domain Bacteria; phylum Bacteroidota; class Bacteroidia; order Bacteroidales; family Tenuifilaceae; genus MWFE01. Next base: position 24,046 of record CAZDXY010000041.1, on the reverse strand, counting down.
TTAACCTGACTTTCATGAAGTGCCTGTATGGCATTTTGCGCATCTTCATCGTTATCCATTTCCACAAAAGCATAACCTTTTGACCTTCCAGATCTTTTATCAGTGATTACTCTAACGTTAAGTACATTACCGTAGGGTAAAAAAAGCTCTTTGATCTCTTCTGAGGTCATACTATATGCAATATTACCAATATAAATGTTCATAATGTTTTAGGGTTTATTGATTTACTAACATAAAATTAAACCTTTTTTTTGGAAACAAAATAAAAAAAGGCAGCTTTTTTTGCTGCCTTTTAAAAATATCAAATATATTAGTTACTGCCAAAGAGTGGCAACCATAACGGCTTTAATGGTATGCATGCGGTTTTCGGCTTCATCGAAAACGATGCTGGCATCCGATTCAAAAACATCCTCGGTAACTTCCATTGCTTCAAGGCCAAATTTCTGGTAAATATTCTCTCCAACAGCTGTTTTACGATTATGGAATGCTGGTAAACAGTGCATAAACTTGCAATTATGGTTTCCTGTTAATTCCATCGCTTTTTTATTTACCTGATATGGCTTAAGAAGTTTGATCCTGTCTGCCCAAACTGCTTCGGGCTCACCCATGGAAACCCATACATCAGTATATAGAAAATCGCAGCCCTTAACTCCTTCAGCTAGATCTTCTGTTCGTGTAATCTTTGCTCCGGTTTCTTTGGCAATTTCAAGGCACTTATTGTAAAGTTCATCCGATGGCCAGCAGGCTTTTGGAGCAACAGCCCGGAAATCCATTCCCATTTTAGCTGCTCCTACCATAAGCGAATTGCCCATGTTGTTGCGGGCATCACCAAGGTATGCAAAGGTAACCTTATTTAAAGGCTTATCGCTATGCTCGCGCATGGTCATTAAGTCAGCGAGTACCTGTGTTGGATGAAACTCAGTGGTCAATCCATTCCAAACAGGAACACCAGAATGTTCTGCTAGTGTTTCAACAATCTCCTGAGCATAGCCACGGTATTCTATACCATCGTACATACGTCCAAGTACACGTGCAGTATCCTCCATCGATTCTTTTTTCCCCATCTGGGAACCAGCAGGTCCTAAATAGGTTATCTGAGCACCCTGATCGTATGCAGCAACCTCAAACGCACATCTTGTACGGGTTGAATCCTTCTCGAAGAGAAGCACGATATTCTTACCCTTAAGCTTTTGCTGTTCGGTTCCAGCATACTTAGCGGCTTTAAGATCAGCCGACAAGTCTAATAAAAATTGAATCTCTTTGGGTGTAAAGTCAAGTAGCTTTACGAAGCTACGGTTTCTTAGATTGAAAGCCATACTTAAAATATTTATTGTTAAACAATTAGTTTTCGTAGTCCATGGTAATTTTAGTACCGTAGCTCTTATCTTCAAGCTTTGTAGCCTCGGTAATAACACTCATATGTCCCCCATCATCAATAAAATTGAGGCAAGCACGTATTTTTGGAGCCATATTTCCCTCGCCAAACATCCCCTCAGCAATAAACCTCTCTGCATCTGCCTTATTTATGAATTCTAGCTTTTTTTCGTTTGGTTTTTTGTAATTTAGGTATACGTAAGGTACATCGGTTAAAATGTAAAATTCATCGGCCTTAATGCGAGCACCCATCAGTGCAGAAGCCAAGTCCTTGTCAATTACTGCTTCAGATGGTCGAACATCACCTGTTTCGTCTATATAAACGGGTATTCCACCTCCACCAGAAGCAATAACAATAATTCCTTGGTTTACCAATTGCTCAATAACTTTCTCGTTTAAAATTCCAATTGGTTGAGGCGATGGTACAACTCTACGCCATCCACTGCCTGTATCCTTTACTTCTTCCTTAAAAACCCAACCTTTATTCTTGGCAAGTACATCGGCTTGCTCCTTCGAATAAATCTTGCCCACTCGTTTTGTAGGATTTTTAAATGCTGGGTCATCGTGGTTAACCAACACAGGAGTTACCAAACAGCATACCTCTTTATTGATTCCATGTTTTTTAAGAACATTACGCAACATGCGTTCGATCATATAGCCAATACCACCTTGCGAATCGGCAACACAAATATCCAAGGGCATTTGGGGTATATGGTACATCTCTTCACCTGCATCGTTTCGCATTAGGATATTTCCAACCTGCGGACCATTGCCGTGACTAATTACCAAGTTGTACCCCTCTTTAATCAAGTATATAAGATTTTCGAGGGTATTGGTTGTATTCTGCTCCTGCTCTTCGATAGTTCCTGCTTGATTTCCACGAAGTAGGGCGTTTCCACCTAAAGCAACTACAGCTAATTTACTCATATTTAAATATTTATTAATTACTGATATTTTGAGGTAGCAAAGCTATAAAATTTTTTATTCTCAACACTACAATTACTAACTAACAGCCTTTATTTCCTTGGTAATTAGGGCAATGTTTAATAACATATGTGGTTCAAACATCAATTTAAAAACATAGAAATTTTGGATTTATTGATAAACTTAAAAAAAATGAGAAAAATATATTACAATGTTTTAAACAAAATCTTTAAATATTGTTACTATAAAAGATTAAAAATCACCTGATATTTTCTCAATAATTTATTAGTTTTGCGGTCGCAAAAATTTATGCTTTATGATTAAGATTACATTACCCGATGGCAATGTTCGTGAATTCGATAAAGGAGTTTCTGGACTAGACATAGCCAAAAATATATCGGAACGCCTAGCTAAGGAAGTTTTATCAATAACTGTAAATGGTGAACTTTGGGATTTATCGCGCCCCATCAATTCAGATTCTTCCATTAAGCTTCATAAGTGGGATGAGGAAGAAGCCAAACATGCCTATTGGCATTCATCGGCTCACCTTATGGCCGAAGCTGTTGAACAGCTTTATCCCGGTATCAAACTGGGGATAGGACCAAGCATTGAGAATGGGTTTTATTACGATATTGACTTTGGCGATCACACTATTTCCGAATCAGATTTTCCTAAGATCGAAGCCAAAATGCAGGAAATCGTTAATGCCAAGGAAAAAATTGTTCGCAAAGAGGTTACCAAATCCGAAGCTTTAAAAACTTACACTCAAAAAGCCGATCCTTATAAGATTGAACTTATTAACGATCTTGAAGATGGGACCATTTCCTTTTACACACAGGGAAATTTTACCGATCTATGCCGCGGGCCCCATCTACCAGACACAGGGTATATCAAGGCATTTAAATTGCTTTCGGTTGCAGGTGCATACTGGCGTGGAAACGAAAAGAATAAGCAGCTAACAAGGATTTACGGTATATCATTCCCTAAAAAGTCGTTGCTCGATGAATATCTTATAATGCTTGAAGAGGCAAAGAAAAGAGATCATCGAAAAATTGGCAAGGAGCTGGAGCTTTTCACCTTTTCACAAAAGGTTGGTCAAGGTTTACCCTTATGGTTACCAAAAGGTGCACAGCTAAGAGAACGACTGGAGCAGTTTCTCAAGAAAGTTCAGAAAAAATATGGTTATGAACAGGTTATTTCGCCACATATAGGTCAGAAAGAGCTTTATGTAACATCAGGTCATTATGCCAAGTATGGGAAGGATTCGTTCCAACCGATCCATACCCCAGCAGAGGATGAAGAATTTTTGCTTAAGCCCATGAACTGCCCCCATCACTGCGAAATATACAAGGCAAAACCCCACTCCTATAAGGATTTGCCCGTTCGCATGGCAGAATTTGGAACCGTCTATCGCTACGAGCAAAGCGGTGAACTCCATGGCTTAACCCGTGTTCGTGGATTTACTCAGGATGATGCACACATTTTCTGTCGTCCCGATCAACTTAAGGAAGAATTCGTGAAGGTAATAGATATTGTGCTATATATTTTTAAGACTTTAAGCTTCAATGATTTTACTGCACAGATATCACTACGTGATCCTAACGATAAGGAAAAGTATATTGGCAGTGATGAGAATTGGGAAAAGGCTGAGCAAGCCATTATTGAGGCTGTTGCTGAAAAAGGCCTGGAAACCACTACCGTGGTTGGTGAAGCAGCCTTTTATGGTCCAAAACTCGACTTCATGGTGAAGGATGCCATTGGGCGTAAGTGGCAACTGGGAACAATTCAGGTTGACTATAACCTCCCCGAACGATTTGAACTCGAATACATAGGGGCAGATGATAAAAGGTACAGACCCATAATGATTCATCGTGCACCCTTTGGATCAATGGAACGTTTTGTAGCTGTTCTCATTGAGCATTCAGGAGGAAAATTTCCACTTTGGCTTGCGCCTGATCAGGTGGTTGTAATGCCTGTAAGCGAAAAATTTAACGATTATGCAAAAAAAGTTGTTGATTTTCTAAATAATTACGATATTCGCACCCTAATTGACGACAGGAATGAGAAAGTTGGTAAAAAGATAAGGGACAATGAGTTAAAACGAATTCCTTACCTTTTGATTGTAGGTGAAAAGGAAGCCAATGATGATCTGGTTTCCGTTAGAGTGCAGGGAGAAGGCGATAAAGGCCAAATGTCGTTAGTCGATTTTGCTGATCATATTAAAAATGAAGTGAGAAAACAAATAGAATAAAATTATAGTATTAACTAAAAAAGGAGGGACAAAACATCGCAGCACCGGTGTTAAAAAAGAGAAACGAGCAGGACAGCAAGTACCTTAAAAACGAACAAATTCGTGCAAAGGTAGTCCGCGTTGTTGGTGAAAATATTGATAATGTGGGCATTATGTCTATTCAGGAAGCTCTCAAACTTGCAGATGAAATGGAATTAGATCTGGTTCTAATATCTGAAAAAGCCGATCCACCAGTATGTAGAGTTATTGATTACCAGAAGTTCCTGTATCAGCAAAAGAAAAAACAAAAGGAAATACGAGCCAATGCTCAAAAAGTTGTGGTTAAGGAGATTAGGTTTGGGCCAAATACCGATGAGCATGATTACAACTTTAAGCTAAAACACGCCGAAAAATTCCTTTCCGATGGTGCTAAGGTAAAAGCCTTTGTATTTTTTAAAGGGCGAACAATCCTGTTCAAAGAAAAAGGTGAAATTCTCCTACTTCGTTTTGCTCAGGATCTGGAAGAATATGGCAAGGTAGAACAATTACCTAAGCTTGAGGGAAAAAGAATGATCATGTTCATAGCCCCAAAAACTGTTAAAAAGAAGAATTAATTTTTTTAAACTAAATATATACTGAAGAATGCCTAAAGTAAAAACAAATTCCGGAGCCAAAAAGCGTTTTACGCTTACCGGAACAGGGAAGATTAAGCGGAAACATGCTTACAAAAGTCACATCCTTACCAAAAAAACCACCAAGCAGAAGAGAAATCTTACGCAAACAGGTTTAGTTAGCAAGGCTGACACCAACAACATCAAACAATTGCTGGGGCTTAAGTAGGTTTATTACCGTTTATTTAGAAGAAGTTACTTGATTATTTAACCAGAATGACTTAGCTTGAAAGAGTTCGAAAGACGAAACGCTAACCATTCAAAAACGAAAAATTTGTTATGCCACGTTCAGTTAATGCTGTAGCATCGAGGGCCAGAAGAAAAAAGATCCTCAAGCAAACGAAAGGAAATTTCCTTTCACGTCGCAACGTTTACACTGTTGCCAAAAACACCCTAGAAAAAGGGTTACAGTACGCTTACCGCGACCGTAAAAAGAAAAAAACCGAATTTAGAGCTATTTGGATTCAACGTATCAACGCTGCTGTTAGAATACACGGAATGTCCTATTCCGAGTTTATGGGAAAAGTAAATGCCAAAGGCATAGCTCTAAACCGTAAAGTACTAGCCGATATGGCCATGAATCACCCTGTGGCATTCAAAGCTGTGGTTGATTCTGTAAAGTAGATAAAACTAAAATATTTCATTTAAGGGAAGCTAATGCTTCCCTTTTTCGTTCACTTTAGTGTAATTTCTATTGCTCACCTAATAGCAACTTTATACCTTTGTAACGTTAACAAAACAAATTAAACCAGTATTCCATGAAAATTGCCATTATTGGTTACGGAAAGATGGGACAAATGCTTGAATCAATTGCCAAAGAAAGAGGACATGAGATTGCATTAATCATCGATAAGGAAAACAAGCACGAGCTAAACTCTGCTAACCTCAATAATGTAGATTTAGTTCTGGAGTTTTCCACTCCTGAGATGGCATTTGATAATGTTAGAATTTGTTTACTTGCAGGTAAATCTGTTGTTTGTGGTACAACGGGCTGGCTTGATAAACTTGGCATAGCCAAGGAGTTAGCTGAAAGCGGTAACGGATCTTTGTTCTATGCCTCAAATTTTAGCTTAGGAGTAAACCTTTTCTTTCGAATCAACCGTCTGTTGGCTAAATACTTGGAGAAATACAGTGGGTATGAGATTAGCATAGAAGAAACTCATCACACTCAGAAAAAGGATGCTCCAAGCGGAACAGCTATTTCGTTGGCAAGCATAATTAATGAAGAAATTGCTAGCATAAAAGGTTGGACTTTACTACCTGAAGAAAAGATAGATCATATCCCAATAAAATCCATTAGAGAAGGCAATATACCTGGAACACATAGCATAACCTACAACTCAGAACAAGACGAGATAATTCTTACTCATCGGGCAAAAAGCAGGAAGGGTTTTGCGCTTGGAGCCATTCTCGCTGCTGAGTATTCATTAGGAAAAAAAGGTTTTTTAACAATGGATAGCTTTTTACGTTTGGATTAAATCAATAAAAATTAATAAACTTACACCGCATTTTATTATTAACTCTTTAATACTAATCATTCCCATTCATGGAAAGAATAAAAGAATTCCTTAAAAACAGGTACTTCCTTTTTGGGTTTAGTACCTCCATATTCGTTCTTTGGGTAATTTGGATTGGCAACTACTGGCTGCTGTTTGGATTACCTTTTTTTGTGGACTACCATATCACCCAAAAGGTAAATTGGACACCATGGAAAAAAAGGGGACAGAAAAAGAAAAGTGCTCTTGTTGAATGGATTGATGCCTTGGTTTTCGCCGTTATTGCGGCAACATTAATTCGTATGTTTTTCATTGAAGCTTATACTATTCCAACCTCGTCAATGGAAAAATCGTTACTGGTTGGCGATTATCTTTTTGTTAGCAAGGTTAGTTACGGCCCAAAATTACCCAATACCCCCATCTCCTTTCCATTTGCTCATCATACTCTTCCCTTAACCAAGAATACTAAATCCTACGTGGAATGGATTAAGCGACCCTACAAACGAATTGCTGGTTTTAGGGATATTAAACGCGATGATGTGGTTGTTTTCAACTTCCCTGAAGGGGATACAGTGATTGTTCAATATCAGGACAGGAGTTACTATAGCTTTGTACGTGAGTTGGGTAGAGATTATATATGGAGGAATTTTGATGTAATTGTTCGTCCAGTGGATAAACGAGAGAACTACATTAAGCGCTGTGTGGCTATATCTGGTGATACTCTAAGAGTTGTGAACGGACAACTAGTGATTAACGGGCAACCTCAACCTAAAGTTGAGGATATGCAGTACAACTATACCATACGCACCAATGGCACTGCCATCAACTCAAAAATTCTTGATGATTTAAAGATAGCCCGGGCTGATAGGAATTTCAACCCTTCCAGGGGATTATATGAGATGCCTTTAACCACAAAGGCGTATGATAGGATAAGACAACTCAACAACGTTCACTCAGTTCTTAAGTACGAGAATACCAACCATACCATGATGACTATGGCGATCTTCCCTCATTCTCCTAACTACCCTTGGACTGAGGATAATTTTGGACCCATTTGGATTCCCAAAAAAGGAGTTACCATAGATATAAGTTTGGATAATCTACCGCTTTATGAGCGAATTATTGGTCATTATGAGGGTAACGATTTAACCGTAAAGGACAGCGTAATTCTAATCAATAATGAGCCTTCAAATAGCTATACCTTCAACATGGATTACTACTTCATGATGGGTGATAATCGTCATAATTCTGCCGATTCACGTTTCTGGGGTTTTGTTCCTGAGGATCATGTTGTTGGAAAGGCTTCATTTATCTGGCTCTCGCTCGATAAAGATAAACGTTTTCCTGCTAACATTAGATGGAATAGGGTGTTTAAGGGGATAAAGTAGTTGCGAGTTGCGAGTTGCGAGTTGCAGGTTGCGGGTTGCGAGTTGCAGGTTGCGGGTTGCGTTGCCGAAAAATAACAAACCGATAGTTCGACATAATTTTTTAAATTGAGACTAATAGGTTTGTATATTTTCGAGCACCCTCGAAAAATCAATAATCTCGTTTTAATAACCAAATACCGCAAACCAATTCATTCTCTAGAGCACTATTCTCTGTTTCTTGCTCTTTAAGGTACTCGATAAATAAGTGTGTTTTTTCGGGATACTGAGCAATTAGCTCATTTGCTCTCCTTTGAATTGCATCGAAAATTGTACTGTTTTGTTCCTGCATATAATCAATTCCGATTATCTCCTCTTCTACGACATTAAAATCTGAATCTTTTATTTGATTATAGAATTGGTTTCGGGTTATACATTTATCATGTATAAACTCGCTGTTATCTGGTATATAACCATCGTCGAGTATTACATAACCCGATGGTTTTAAGCATTGGCTCACTTTTATCAGAGTTTCATTTAAATTACCCAGAACTGGACCAATAGCACCCAATACCACAAGATCAAAATCTTGAAAATTATTGTATGCTATTCTGATGTCATCCACCTGAAAAGTGCAATTTTGATGAACACCCTGCTCTTTAGCGCATCTGTTTGCTTGTTCAACAAAATCGGGAATGGCATCAATGCCTAAAATGGAACAATTTAATTCCTTGGCAAGTTGAATGGATACAGCACCCTTTCCACATCCTAAATCAAGAACCATTAAATTTTTTGGATCAGGAATATTTTTAGCAATCATTTTGCTTACCATTCTTGGGTCGGTACCAATTTCATACAAATCCTGTAAAAGGTAAGGTAAATAGGGATAAAGGTCTACATTAGAGCCATCAAGGGATTCGGCAACAGATTCTTTGATATCTTTCATGGATTTAATCTTAAAAATTTTTTAAGTAAAGGATCTGTAAAATCACTGATGAAAAAATCTGTGTTGGGTAATTCCTCTCTTTTATGGGTTGTGAGTAAAGCAACAACAAGCATACCTGCCGCTTTTGCAGCATTAATTCCCGAAACAGAATCTTCGAAAACAATGCATGCAGCAGATTCAACACCTAAAAGATTAGCTGCCTTTAGGAATATTTCAGGACTTGGTTTCGAATGAGTTACCTTTGATGCATCGACCAATACATCGAAATACTGTGATATTCTGAGCATATTCAACACAAAATCAAGGTTGGGTTTATGGGCAGATGTGGCAATCGCCAACCTAAATCCATTGATTTTTAGAATTTTAATAAATTCAACTAAACCGGTAACTGGTTTAATAAACGGTTGATATATTTCACGGTAAATGGCTTCCTTGGCTTCGCCAAGTTTAAAAACTTCCTGGTAGGAAATATTTCGGTTTAAAAGTCCCTTAAGGATATCATGGTTGTTCTTACCAAAAAATTTCTCACGAAATTCCTGTGCAGAAAACTTAATATTATTGACTTCACAAAACTTTTTCCAAGCTTTTAGGTGGAATATATGATTATCAACAATCACACCATCCATATCGAAAATTGCTGTCTTGATCATTTAATAAATTTTTATTTCGATTGCCAATATCGGGTTTTTAACTCTTTTTTTGAAAAGAAAAATAAACATTTGAACTATTTTTGTCGTTAACAATCATAAAAATTCATCATTATGAAACACATAATTATTTTTATCTCTATGGTTTTTGCATCTTCTAGCGTTTTTACGCAGGAAATAAGCAATGAAGAATTAAAAGCTAACAATCCATTTATTCGTATTGAACCCAGTGAAGTTATTTTAGGGAGTATACCTTCCAACAAGGTTACAGAAGAGTTGGGAAATATTGAGATTACCATTCACAACGATGGTGCAAAACCGCTGATTCTTAATCAGGTTACCGCTTGCTGTGGTACAAGGGTTACCGAATGGACTCGTGAACCAATACCACCAAATGGAAAGGGAACCGTAAAGGTTAACTTTAGAGTGGGTACTCATCCTCATAGAATTAGCCGATCAGTTACTATCGCCTCCAACGCAGCCAATGGCAATAGTCATCGGGTTAGCATTTCTGGAGAAGTTATAATCCCTTCGGATGCTAAAGAGATTCAGCTAGGACATTCCAGAGAATTTAAATAGATATTCAAATAATATTTCTATATGAGCCTGAAGATTAATTATTCAGGCTCTTTTTTAATGCAAAATACTAAATGTTAATTATTAGATTGATCCCTTTAAAAACCCCTGCCTAATTTCTTCAGGGAACTTCTCAATGGCATAGCGAAGCATGGTTCGTGGCATTTTTTTGTAGTGTCTTTGTAGAAATTCAAACTCCACATTGTAATCCTTATTTCCAACTTCTCGCAGCATCCAACCCACTGCCTTATGGATAAGATCATGCTTATGGTTGATCAATATTTCAGCTATTTTAAGTGTATCTTGAAAAAAATGATTCCGGATAAAAAATAAAGTGGTAATAATTGCTATTCGTTGAATCCAAAGACTTTTAGATTGTGCAAACTCGTATAGTAATCCTGTATCCTCATTAAAAAGATGAGGTCCAAGAATTAAATGAGCTGAGGAATCTACCAAATCCCAGTTATTTATCCTGTCGATATTCTTTAAGTAAATATTGACAACCTCCTCACGTAACTCCTTTTCTTTAAACTTTTGGTACTTCTTTACAAGCATAAAAACCGCTGTCAATCGAAATTCATGTATAGGCTCATTGAGAAGTAGTTCGATCTCTCTAAGGGAAATTTCACCATAAAATTTTTTGGAAACACTCCTTTGATCAGGAACCGTTACTCCAATAAAATCATCACCTTCGCCATATCCTCCTGGAGAAACCTGAAAAAACTTTTTGTAAGCAACCACCTTGGCTGAATCAGAATGTTTCAATAATTCATTTTTAACCAATTCTACTACAATCATTTAAGAATATTTTCGGTTATTAAAATCAGATCAAAAAGTTTACAATTTCTATTTCAAGTTATCATTTATCGATGTTTTTTGGGTAAACCAGTCAACATTAAGACTGCTTAACTGTTGAAGTAAAAATACAAAATTAAACCGCTATCTTTGTTTATCATAGCTAAAAAAATCACACAGTAAAATAATGGCATCAAATACATTTTTAGGCAATATGGACCCTCAGGTTATTGATAAGATGTATAACGATTACCTAACAAATCCTGAATCGGTGGACGAAAGTTGGCATAAGTTTTTTCAGGGTTTCGATTTTGCCCGAGCACATTATAGCACCAAAGATGGAGAACTTTTCGATTCCGAGGTAAAAGTTATCAACCTTATAGATGCTTATCGCAAGAGGGGTCACCTGTTCACTAAAACCAATCCTGTTCGCAACCGAAGGAAATACTCGCCAACATTAGATATTGAAAATTTTGGTCTAACACAAGATGATTTGAATACCGTTTTTCAAGCCGGAAAACAGCTAGGGATTGGTCCAGCAAAACTATCGGACATTCTAGAGTTTTTAAAATCTACATACTGCCATTCAATTGGATGCGAGTATATGTACATCCGCGATATTGAGGTTGTTTCATGGTTACAGCAAAAAATTGAAAATAATCAGAATCGAACACATTTTACCCCCGAACAAAAAAAGCATATCTTTTTTCATTTAAAACTAGCTGTAGGATTTGAACAGTTTATTCACAAAAAGTTTATAGGACAGAAACGTTTCTCTCTTGAGGGTGCAGAATCGCTTATCCCAGCGCTAGATGCAGTAATTGAAAAGGGTGCTGAACTTGGAATTGAGGAATACATTATTGGGATGTCACATCGAGGAAGGCTCAATGTCCTTTCGAACATAATGCAAAAACCCTACGAAAACATTTTCAGGGAATTCTCAGGCGAGGAATACGATGAGGATGTTGCTCTGGGCGATGTGAAGTATCATATGGGCTACAACAGCACCGTGAAAACCGATAGCGGTTTAAGCATTAAGTTGAACTTAGTACCTAACCCTTCTCATCTTGAAACGGTTGCACCTATTGTCGCTGGACTAACCAGAGCTCGAATCATTGAGTCGTACGGTAACAATTATAAAAAGTTGGCTCCCATTGTTATACATGGCGATGCTGCCATTGCATCGCAGGGTGTTGTGTACGAAACCTTGCAGATGTCGCAGCTTAATGGGTACAAGGTTGGAGGAACCATTCATCTGATAATCAATAATCAGGTTGGATTCACCACAAACTACCTCGATGCTCGCAGCAGTACATACTGTACCGATATAGGAAAGGTCACTAAATCGCCAATTATCCATGTGAACGGAGATGATCCAGAGGCTCTTATACACACTATTCGATTAGCCATGGAGTACCGTCAAACTTTTCATACTGACGTATTTATTGATATACTATGTTACCGCCGTTATGGACACAATGAGGGTGATGAACCAAGGTTTACACAACCTATTCTATACGATGCCATTGCAAAACACCCCAATACGCGCGAAATATATTCAGCGAAGCTGATTCAGGATGGAATCTTTTCATCAGACGATGTGAAGGGTGCCATTACCGATTTCGATCAGATTCTTGAACAGAAATTAGAACTTGCCAAAACATCGAAAAAAGTTAAAATTCAGCGTTTCCTTAACGATCTGTGGAAGGATATCAGACACTCAAGCAACGACGATTTTACAACTTCACCCAACACTGGTGTTGATAATAAATCGATACAACGTATTTCTGAGAAAATCAATAACCTACCATCGAATCTAAAATTTTTTCGCAAATTGGAAAAATTAGTTCAAGATAGGCGTTCCATGATGGAAGCCAATAAAATCGATTGGGCTATGGCTGAACTCCTTGCGTATGGAACCTTGGTTGATGAGGGGCATCCCGTTCGGCTTAGCGGTCAGGACTCGGAAAGGGGAACTTTCTCGCATCGTCATGCAGCTTATGCCGTAGAAAAATCGGAGGAAAAATATTTTCCCCTTAAGAACATTTCTGAGAAACAAGCATCGTTCCACATTTACAACAGCCCGCTCTCCGAGTACGGGGTTATGGGATTTGATTACGGATACTCACTTGGAACACCCAATGGACTAACCATTTGGGAAGCACAATTTGGCGATTTTCATAATGTTGCTCAGGTTATTATCGATCAGTATATCAGCTCCGCTGAGGATAAATGGGGCTTAATGTCGGGGCTAACCCTGCTACTGCCACATGGATTCGAAGGGCAAGGTCCTGAGCACTCCAGTGCACGCATTGAGCGATTCCTAACCCTTGCTGCACGGCAAAACATGCAAATCACCAATATCACAACCCCAGCAAACTTTTTCCATGCTCTGCGGCGACAGGTGAAAAGACCATTCCGTACCCCATTGGTTGTTTTTACACCCAAAAGTTTACTCCGACACCCAAAATGCATATCAACTGTGGATGAATTATCACAGGGTAGTTTTTTAGAAGTTATTGATGATGAAAATGTTGAAAATGAAAAAGTTCTTAGAGTTGTATTTTGCAGCGGAAAGATTTACTACGATCTGCTTGATCAAAAGGAGCATTATGAGGCTCGCGATCTGGCATTAGTTCGTATCGAACAACTTTACCCCTTCCCTACTCAACAAGTTGAAAAGGTACTTTCAACCTATCCTAATGCCATTCAATGGCTTTGGGTTCAGGAAGAACCTCAAAATATGGGCGCATGGAACTTTATCCGCGATAACATCAAAGGTGTCCCTATTCAAGTGGTATCACGTCTTGCTAGCGGAAGTCCCGCTGTTGGGCTTAGCACAATCCATAATCAGGAGCAGCAGGAAATACTCGGAAAAGTTTTCCGTCATTGCGATTGCGAACTGAAAAACAAATACTGTGGATTGCAGTGTAAGGTAGGAAGTAAAAGAATGGAGAGAAAAGCAGAGCATGAACTTATTTAAACAGACTACAAAAAGTATAACTATAAACTATTAATAATTATGGTTGTAGATATTAAAATTCCAAGTCCTGGTGAATCCATTACCGAAGTTGAAATTGCCAGATGGTTGGTTGAAGACGGTTCGTGGGTTGAAAAGGATCAAGAGATTGCCGAGGTGGAATCGGAGAAAGCCACACTACCCCTATTAGCAAGCCATAGCGGTATTATTACTTTCAAAGCAAACCTAGGAACCATAAAAGTAGGCGAAGTAGCATGCACCATTGATACCGATGCCAAAAAGCCCAAAGGGATTGATTCAAGAGCAGAGACAGATAAAACTTTAGCTGTCGATAAAACAACAGAAATTGTTAGACCAGAAAAAAAAGCAGCTACCCAGAAACCTCTAAACAAAGAATTATCAAACGTTAAGGTAACACCACTTGCCAGTAAGCTAATGGATGACAATGGGCTTAGCGTTGATGATATTATTTCTGGTTTAAGAAAAATTACCACTACCGAAGTAAATATTGCCATTCAAGCAAAAAGTGATACTCGAACTACTCCCACTGTAAAAGAACGTGGAGAGGTACGCATTGCCATGAGTCAACTCCGTAAAAAATTGAGCCAGAGACTTGTGAATGTTAAGAACGAAACCGCCATGCTTACAACCTTCAACGAGGTTGATATGAGCAGGATTATTGAAATTAGGAAAAAACACCAAAAGGAGTTCCAAGAAAAATATGGAGTTAAATTGGGCTTTATGTCGTTCTTCACCAAGGCGGTGGTTGAAGCACTTAAGCAGCATCCCATGGTAAACTCGCAGATTGCTGGCAATGAAATTATTACCCCAAACTACTATGATATTGGTATTGCAGTTCAAACCCCAAAGGGTTTGATGGTTCCGGTTATTCGAAATGCTGAAAATCTAAGCATGGCGCAAATTGAACATGAAGTATTACGACTTGCTGAAAAGGGACGTAATGGACGCATAAGCATTGATGATCTGGAAGGAGGGACTTTTACCATTACCAATGGTGGAATATTTGGTTCAATGCTCTCCACCCCTATTCTAAATCCGCCCCAGTCGGGAATATTGGGAATGCACAACATTGTTGAACGACCTGTTGCCGTGAACGGCAAGGTAGAAATTCGTCCGATAATGTATATTGCTTTAAGCTATGACCATCGAATTATCGACGGAAAAGATTCGGTTGGTTTCCTTGTCAAGGTAAAGCAGATGCTTGAATCGCCCGAAGAATTGCTTATTGGAGGATCAAATCCTGACAGGATGTTGCTTGGAATATGATTTGAACAAGGTAAACCTATTCTTCCTTAACCAGCTCATTCACTTCAACAGCAAGTTCAACAACCTTTAACGGTTGTCCATTGTCATCGAAAATGGGTTGACATAACCCTTTAACTGTTATAAAATTATTATGTTTATCCATCCGCTTCATTAAACCCTGAAAGGGTTTTCTATTCTGCAAATCCTCCCAAAACTTTCTATAATCCTCAGAATTTGTCATACCCTCATTATCAAATAGGATGCTATGATGTTGCCCTATCAACTCATCCTTGGAATAACCTGTAATATTAAAAGCTTTGGTGTTCGCGTAAGTGATAATGCCCTTAAAATCGTACTCTATATGAAATGCCAGATTTCCTAAAGCATCCATAGTCCAAGCCATTTCCTTCTCCTTTCGAGCCATTTCTTCCTGTGTGGCAAGGAGTTCTTCCATGTTCTGGCGCATCTCCTCTTCCTGTGCCTGCATTTCTTCTGCCTGTTGCTGGGATTGCTCTAACAAATATCTCGTTTTCTCATTTATTTTAACCGTTGCAACAGTAGCAGCAATGCTCTCGGCTACTTTTTCTACAAAATCAATTTCAAACTTTTCAAATACCTTGAATGATGCAGCCTCAAAAACACCCATGATCTTTTCATCTTGCTTTAAAGGAACCAGGAGTACACAATTGGGATTTGCCTCCCCTAGTCCAGAAGTTATAGTAATGTACTCATCGGGAATATCAGTAAGCAAAATTGTCTCTTTTTCCAATGCACAAGCTCCAACAAGACCTTCACCAAGCATAATTTTCATATCGATATGCTTCTTCCTGTCTGATGCATAAGCGGAAATCATTTCGAGGTTTGTATTATCTTTATCCTCTTCGTTAATTAAAAAGAGTGCTCCCTGATTACCCTCAATGTATTTAACAAGATTTTTAAGAGCTTCGTCAGCGAGTTGCTGCAAGTTGTTACTATTATTCCTCAAAATATTCGCAAAGGTTGCAAAACCCTCATTTGCCCAGGTTCTTTTGCGATCCTCTATTAATCTTTGCTCCTCATCGTCCTTGGCCTTTTTAAGGCTATTTCGCATATCGATCAGCGATTTACCCAAAACATCATTTTCGCTAAGGAGATCGAGATTACTCTCAAGGTGGCCATTTTCAATATCCATAGCAAACTTAGATTTTTTGTTAAGACCATCAATGGATGTATTCAAAGCATTAGCCATTATCTCAATCTCATCGCCACTCTTGAGGTTTAATTGTAGGTCATCTGAAATTTCTCCCTGACTCAATCGCATCAACGAATTTGTAATTTTAACTATGGGGCGAGTAAGATTATTAGCAATAATTAGAAGAATGATAATAAGAATAAACAAGGCAGAAAACCCTACTATCAATGAGATATGACGACTTTCGTCAGCGCTAGATGTAATTATATCCAGCGGAATACTTAGGGCAAGTGACCATGCAGAGTATGAATTTCCTGCAAGAATAGGAGCAAAACACATAAAATGGGTCTGTCCATGGTCATCAACTCTGTAATAGCTATGTTCCTTACCCTCACGAATAATTTGCCCCAACTTCTCATTTTCATAATCAACTGGGTAAATTTCCTTCAGTGGAACATTAATAAACTCATTATCGCGATGAGCTGCAACAATAGATTCTGATGATACAAGAAATGCAAAGCTGCCAATAACAGGTTCAATCTTTGACACTATTTCCTGAAGACTTTCCAGACTAATATCCAACCCTACTAAACCAAAATATTTTCCGTTTATCTGAATTGGAGAAGCAACTGTAGTCATTAGGATACGTTCACTTTTCCCTTCCAACCCTTCATCGAAGTATGGTTCCCATAAACCCTCCTGATTACCTGTCTTAAATGCTCCATACTTGTCAGGATCACCAGTAGCACTGCGAACATCTGTAATACTCAGGATTTGATTGTTTTCGCGCCAAAGAGTAATACAAAACCTTCCGTAATCCTTATCGTAGTTTGGAACATAACCATAGTATTCCCAACTATCCCAAATGGAGTAAACATGTTTGTTTCCTTCTAGAACTGGGTAGTACATTTTCATGAATAGATCCTGCCAAAGAGGTGTTGGCATATCCTTGTATACAGTAAAAGCCTGTGCAAGAGTTCGGGTTAATGCTAAATCACGTTCAAAAGCCTTTTCAATATCCTTTGCTGAGTTTTGTGCAGTAAGTCGAGCATTCTCCAGTGCATCCTCGAGCATTGTTTTTCGTGAAATGGACAATATATATCCAATGGCAACAACATAAAGAATTGTTGATGCTGAAAGAACAAAAAGAAAAATCTTTTGCCTTATTTTTAACTTCATTCTCATGGCTTAACTTGTAAGAAAGGTTCAATAAATCAAGTGTTAAACATAAGCTCTTTTTAGGAAATAATCAAAGAAAATGAAAAGTTTGGATAAATATCTACCTAAAAAAACTAAGTTTACTTTGTTTTTATAACATTGGTCAAATATTAAATAGTTTTTACCATGAAATATTTCACACTACTACTTGCAATGGTCATATTTTCATGCAGCTATATTGATGAAAGTAGTATGGCGGAAAGATCCATTACATATTGGGATATTGAAAATGATATTATTATATTATCCGCCGATAGTCTGCAGGGAAGAGCACCCTTTACGATTGGAGAAGAAAAAACTCTAAGATATCTGATAGGCAGAATGCAAGAAATTGGACTGCAACCTGCTTTTAATGGTGATTTCTTACAAGCCGTTCCTTTGGTCGGAATTACCAGTAAACCTTCAAATGAAATTGTGGTTAAGGCTCCAAAGGGAAACCTTAAAATGAGAAGTGGAGAAGATTTTACCTTTTGGAATCCTTCTCTTATCAAAAGCCTTAAGATCAGCAATTGTGAGCTAATTTTTGCAGGATACGGCATAAACGCCCCTGAATGGAATTGGAACGACTTCGGTGAGATGGATATTAACGGTAAAACCATCGTAGTTTTAGTCAATGATCCTGGCTTTCATACAGGTAATGATTCATTGTTTAAAGGTAGATCTATGACCTACTATGGAAGATGGAGATATAAACTTGAAGAAGCTGAGAGGCAGGGTGCCAGGGGATGCATCATTGTTCATGAAGATGAAGCTTCAGGATATCCCTGGGCAGTAGTGAACAGAAATGTGTGTCAGCCTGATTTCTTTTTGGATAATGAAGATATTGCCCATAGGAAGTGTATTGCAAATGGTTGGTTAACACAAAAGGCTGCTGTTCAACTATTTGCCAGTTGTAAGATGGATTATGAAGAAATGAAAAGGTTGGCTTCTGAACCTGGCTTTAAAGCAATTCCCATGGGTGCAGAATATAGCATTACCATTGAAAATAGCTGGAAGCAATCGGTTTCATACAACATAGGGGGGATTATTAAAGGTTCTCAAAGATCTGATGAGGTAATAGTTTATACTGCACATTGGGATCATCTGGGGATTGGTATTCCCATTGACGGAGATTCAATATATAATGGAGCATCAGACAATGCAGCAGCGGTTGCCTGGATGCTTTCCATTGCCCAAGCATTCAAATCGTTGAAAAATCCACCGGAAAGAACCATATTGTTCCTATCGCCTACAGCTGAAGAGTCGGGTTTGCTTGGATCGCAGTATTATGTCAACAACCCAGTATTTGATCATCGCAAAACAGTGGCATGCTTTAACAGCGATGTAATAATGTTTCTAGGTGCATTTAAAGATGTTACCGTAACTGGGTTAGGCCATTCTGAACTGGATAATATGCTGGAAAAGGAAGCTGCCAAGCAGGGACGTTACCTATGCAACGATCCAAATCCAGAAAATGGCATGTTCTATCGTTCCGATCAGTTACCCTTTTTAAAGGCTGGTATTCCTTCGCTCTTTGCTAAGGGATACAGCGATCAGGTGGATTTAGGCAAGGAGAAAACCCTAAGAGTTGTGGAGGAGTATTGGAAGAATACATATCATAAGCCATCGGATGAGTACAAATCCGAAGAGCATAACCTACAGGGGTTAGTTGATGATACAAAACTTTTCTTCCGACTGGGTTACAACTTGGCAAACTCATCATACTTTCCAAAATGGAACTTAGAATCAGAATTCTACACCGAGAGATAAAAAAACCAGCCTTTAATGGCTGGTCATTTTGAAAAAATAAGATACTACTTCTTCGATATAGCTTCAATTATCTTTGTTTGCATCTCTTCGCTTAGTTCAGGGTTATCCAATAGAAGCGAACGAACTGCTTCTCTGCCCTGACCTAGCTTGGTTTCGCCGTAGCTGAACCACGAGCCACTTTTCTTGATAATATTATGATCAACACCTAGATCTATTATTTCACCCGTTCTAGAAATGCCTTCACCAAAGACAATATCAAACTCGGCTTTGCGAAAAGGGGGGGCCATCTTATTCTTAACAATCTTAACACGAACCCTGTTACCCGTTGAATCCTCTCCCTCCTTGAGTTGAGCTATCTTCCTGATATCTACCCTAACGGAAGAGTAGAACTTTAGTGCATTCCCACCGGTGGTTGTTTCGGGATTGCCAAACATGATACCAATCTTCTCGCGAAGCTGATTGATAAAAATGCAGCATGTATTAGTACGAGATATGTTGGCAGTTAATTTTCTAAGGGCTTGAGACATTAGCCTAGCTTGAAGTCCCATTTTGTTATCTCCCATTTCGCCCTCAATCTCTGCCTTAGGGGTTAGTGCTGCCACCGAGTCAATAACAACAATATCAATTGCACCTGAACGGATTAGGTGATCAGCAATCTCTAATGCCTGCTCTCCATTATCGGGTTGTGAAATTAGAAGAGTTTCTATATCCACTCCAAGTTTTTCGGCATAGGTGCGATCGAAAGCGTGCTCAGCATCGATAATTGCAGCAATGCCACCATTTTTCTGTGCTTCGGCAATGGCATGTATAGCAAGAGTAGTCTTACCCGATGATTCTGGCCCAAAAATTTCAATTACCCTACCTCTGGGATATCCACCAACACCCAATGCAATGTCAAGAGATATTGAACCGCTGGATATGCTGGGTACATCTGATATTGCCTTATCACCCATTTTCATTATGGTTCCCTTACCGTAGTCCTTTTCAATTTTATCCATTGTAAGTTGAAGTGCCTTCAACTTCTCCTTATTTACATCGTTAATC